>CATPBD010000073.1 GCA_955652265.1 uncultured Gemmatimonadaceae bacterium
GTATTTCCACGTCGTCGTGCTCACACTGGGTTGCTTTCCCGCCTCTGTGTTTGCGATCTCGGCCCTGGGCAGGCGCGTCGAGGACTCGCAAAACCAGCGTGACTTCCGACGCTGGATGATCCTGCTGCTGGTGATCGTAGTCGGCGTGTTCTCTCTAGTGCAGACGAAGATCGTCCACTACTCGTCGCTCGCTTACTTCCCCATCAGCTTTCTCGCCGCGCAGGCGATAACCGATGTCGAGAGGACGTGGTGGCCGCGCTTCTGGGGCATTGCCGTCGGCGCGATTGGACTCCTTTGGACCGCGGCGTTTCTGGCGCTGCCCGTCGTCGGGCTGATGATCGCGGACAACCAGCTCGACCTGGTGCGCGTGGCGCGCGACCCATTCGTTCGCGCGACACTGGCAGTTCCGGTCGGGTGGTCTCCCGCGGACCTCGTCGTCGGTGTAGCGTATTTGGTCGCAGTAGTGTGGGCACTCGCAGCCCTCAGGCGCAAAGATGCAAAACGATTCGCCGCCATCCTCTTCGTTGCGACGGCGATTGTCGTCCCGCTCGCTCTCGTCAGAATTGCGCCCAAGATCGAGCGATACACGCAAGCAACTCCAATCGCGTTCTACGAATCTCTCCGTGGTTGCGACTGTTATATCGCCCCCCTCGGCTTCAAGAGCTACGCGCATTTGTTCTACGGGCGGATTCCACCCGAGCATTCGGCGCGCGCAGCTGGAGTCCCGCCCGATCGTTACGAGGAATGGCTACTATCAGGCCCGATCGACCGGCCGGCGTACTTGGTCAGCAAGCTCGATAAGGCGGACCGGTGGCGCGGCCAGCCCGGACTTCAAGTTGTCGGCGACCGAGATGGCTTTGTCCTTTTCCGGCGCGCATCCCGGTGACCGAAACCGAGCGTGGCCATTCGACAATCCGGGGACTCGTCGAGATTGCGCGAGTGGATCACTGGTTCAAGAACGTGTTCGTTCTGCCCGGCGTGGTCGTTGCCCTGGGCTTTGCTCCGCTCAGCGCCAACGCGTCGTCTATCAAAACTTTTCTCATCCGGCTCGTCCTCGGGCTCGTGGCCGTATGCCTGGTTGCCTCGAGCAACTACGTCCTCAACGAGATACTGGACGCTCCGTTCGACCGGCATCATCCCGAGAAGAATCAGCGTGCGGTACCGTCGGGCAGGGTCAATGTTCGGCTGGCGTACCTCGAATGGGCGGTGCTCGCGGCGATCGGAATTGGTATCGGCGCGTGGATGTCATTCGGGCTCGGCGCCGCGCTCGCCGTGCTCTGGGCGATGGGCTGCATCTACAACGTTCCTCCGATCCGCAGCAAGGATATTCCGTACGTGGACGTCCTCTCGGAATCGGTGAACAATCCGCTGAGGATGCTCGTGGGCTGGTACATCGTGAATCCCGGCGGGCTCGCGCCCGTTTCGCTGCTCGTGAGCTACTGGATGGGCGGGTGCTACTTCATGGCGATCAAGCGATTTGCTGAATACCGGCACATTGGTGATCGGAGCCGAGCGATTGCGTATCGCCGCTCGTTTGCGGGGGTGACGGAGCAGAGCGTGCTAATCTCGATCGTGTTTTACGCGTCGGCGGCGATGCTCTTTTTCGGCGCGTTCGCGATGCGCTATCGCATCGAGCTGATCGTGTCGTTCCCGTTGATAGCGCTCGTGATGGCGATCTATCTCGCCGTAGGATTCCGTCCGGATAGCGCGGCGCAGCGGCCTGAGGGTTTGTACCGGGAACCGGTGCTCATGGCGGCGGTCGTGGCGTGCACGATTCTCGTGGCGATACTCCTGTTCGTAGATCTTCCGAGCGTGAGTCGTGTGTTCGTGCCCACGCTGCCCAAGGCGCCCAATGCTTCTGTTAGGCCTGCGACCTCACGCAACGTGTTACGGTGAGCGGACTCCAGGCGAATAGCTGGTCAGATATAAGTTCAGTGTGCCGAAAGAAAGCCCCGATTTGAGCATCAGCATCATGTGCGTGCTGTCGTCGGCAAGCCACACTTCCGCGTGTCCTTTCTCTGAGAACATCCCGGATGTCGTGATGTGTGGCTGCACGACGATCGCGTTGAAAGTCCCTGCTGGAACACTCACCCGTTCTCGACGGAGCACGTGAATGATGATGGGATTTCCTTCGGGCTGGAAATAGCGATCGAACTTGTAGGATTGGCCGACCTCGAGCGGAACGGTCCGCAGGAAATAGAGAAACGAAGCGTCGTCGAGCGGCTCGGCTACCGACGGGACCTCCGGTTGGTCGAGCCGGGCGTACGTCGCCCGCTCGGGGAAGATCTGGTAGTCCCTGTCCGCGTGGTAGCGTCCTTCGTGTATGTGTTGCACGAAACGGAGGGAGGATAACGTCGCGGTATCGAACCAGCTCACCGTGCTGTCGCGGACGTGGTAGAAGAGCGTCCCGCCCGAAATCGTGAACTCGGCTCGCCATGCGGTGCGACCACGGACTGTGTCGATCCCCGCCAGCAGCATCGTCCCGTGTCCTACGTGCAGGGGTCCAAACCTTACGTCGTATGTGAGACGTTCCCCGGGGGCGAAGGCCCCCTTATGGAGTGCGCTCGCGCTTTCGCTGGGCGCGGTCGGGGGGGGCGACTGCGCCGACAATGCGACGCTGGAGATAATGGCTGGAACGAGTAACAGGCGGATCATGATCGGATAATAGCGGCACGCGTTCCGCGGAGGGGTTTTATTCGCTGGTACTCTATCTCCGAAGCGGACGCGCCTGAGTCGGCCAAGCCCTACGAGTTCACATCGCAGTTCTTCTTTCAACGACAGGCTGACGGTCTCCGTATGCACCCAGGGCGTCAACGTCGGTTGATTCTCACAACACCTAGCAACGAGGAGTAATGAACATCAGGCAGATTCCCCATGGAGCTCGGCGTCTGACGCTCGCCACGGTAGTTGGCGCGGCCGTCGTCGGGAGTCTCGCGCTCGCCCCTACCGCTCAAGGTCAGGATCCGCAGCAACAAGGTTCCCACGAAGGGGCGCGAATGGATCCGCGTCAGATGATCGACCAGAGGATGGCAAAATTGACGGAGACGCTGAAGCTCGATTCCGCGCAGCAGACTACAGTACGCTCGATCCTGGCCGCCGAAACAATGGAGATGGAGGACCTAAGAAAAAACTCCGGCGGTCAGCGCGCGGA
>CATPBD010000074.1 GCA_955652265.1 uncultured Gemmatimonadaceae bacterium
ACTACTCCATTCGGCGTCGTCGTACTGTTCACGAGCGCGAGCTTGACGAACGGTCCAGCGTCGGCGAACAGGCGAGTCCCCGTGCCAAGAACGACGGGATGGATCAGGAGGACGAACTCGTCAATCACCTGCGCACCCATCAATGACCGAACGAGCTCACCGCTGCCCATCATGAGGATGTCCTTACCAGACTGCTGCTTCAGGGCTCGGATACCCGCAACCGCCTCGCCGAGCAAAGATGAATTTACCCACGGCAGTGGTTCCCTGAGGGTGCGCGAAACAACGTACTTCTGTACGGCGTTCAACCAGGGAGTGAATGGGCTGTCCGGTCGCTTGGGCCAGACGTTGTAGAAGTCGTCGTAGGTGCGTCTGCCCAACAAGAGCGAGTCCGTAGCGGCGAACACGTGACCGGCATGCGCCATCGCAGCGTAGGGAGCCGCCCAGCCGCCATGTTGGAACCCGTTTCTGGGATCTTCATCGGGGCGTGCGGGCGACTGCATGACGCCGTCAAGGCTGAGGTTCGTGCATACGACAACTTTCCGCATCGGAATGTCCCTCTGAAATCCGCGCCTTGCCGCCTACGGAACCACCAACACGCGATTCTTCCGTCCGCTCATGCGGATGCCGGAGGAGGTGAAGGCAACGGGTCTGCCATTCAGATAATACTGCGCCGCGGGCGAGGCTTTCCCTTTGAAGACGAAGGTCCATCCGTTCTCTTTGGCGTCGAAGTTGTATTCAATTCCCCTGCCGCTCTTTGCGCGTGAAAACGAAATCATGTTGGTGCCAACAGGGAGATCTTCGATGCTCATATCCTCCCAGCCGGTAGGCACATGGGGATCAAAGACCACGGTCTTGTTTATTGCATCTGGCCGAATGCCGAACACATGCTGGATCAGCGGAAGCACGATGCCGTAGGAGGTCCAGGCAATCGTAAAGCAGCCATAGTCAGGCATCATCTCTGAGATCGAACCTGGTAGTTTCCGATTGAATGTCTGCACGATCTTGTCTACATACCACAGCGCTTCGTCGGTGCGCCCATAGTTGCCTTCCGAGACGGCCTGCACGCCAGTGGAGATGGTCATCATCGCCCGTCTCTCGACAGCCGACAGAAATGGCCCGTACGCGCCGACGTTTTCGGTCCGGATTCTGTCCAGAGCTTGTATCGCTCTTGCTCGCGGGGCGATGCCAACCTCCATTGGCGTCGTGATTACCCAGTTCTTGTTCGTGATCCAACCTCTGCTCTCATCCGGCATGGCAGAGAATTTTCGCTTGAGCTGCTCGTAGTATCCAATCAGGTCCTTGTCTCTTTGGGTCAGCTTGGTTGCCCCCCTCAGCCCGATCTGCCTGATTGCCCCATCGGCGACGCTTAGAGCCTGTGCCCGGGTCCCGTAAAAATCGGCGTAAGAGCCTTCCTCCTCGACCCAAAAGCTTTCATTGATCTTCATTTTCAGTTGTGACGCCAGTTGCTGGTATCGCTCTGCTGCGGCTGGCTCGTTCAGAATGCTGGCAACGTGCGCTGTGGCCTCCAACGCCTGCTGGGAATACACTGCCACGTCGATCAATTCCGCGTTTAAACCAGACACTTCCATGATCCCGTAACCTTCCGGGAACAGATTCTTGTTCTGGTCCATGTCGGTAAGAAGCCAGTTGATGCCCAGCTTCATGGCCGGGTACATCTCTCGTGCAAAGTCGAGATCTCCCGTCCAGTCGAATACCTTGCCGACGGTGAGGATGAACTGAGCGGTTTCCTGCGTATTGCCGGGATTGGAAACTGCGCCGTTTGTCGTTACCTCGTGCACAATCCGGCCATTCCCGTTTGCTTTCGCTGACTGATCTCTCAAGAGACGAAGTGTTGCCTTTACGAGATCAAAGTCGCCCGTCACTGTGAGCGCTTGCAGGGAATAGGTTTCAGTCCCGAACCACCATGGGTATTCCATGAAACCGCCGCCGAGGCCGCGACCAATGCCGGGCACGTCTCTGACAAGCCACTCCGCGTTGACCTTCACCCAGCTGTAGACCTCCTGCCAGCGGGGGTCGGGAATGCGCACTCTCGCCCTTTCAATGATTGACCTGTAGTGTCTCTCCTTCTTTGCAAGGAGGCTTGCATAGTTCTTGGCCAGATCCCGGTAGGTGTTTACCGCGGCGTTTTGGTCCGTCGCTGAGCCCGCGATAACGAACGTGAGGGTCGTGGTGTCTCTTGGAGCGACCGACAGGCTGTATCGGGAGGCAGCCGTGACTCCCATTCCGCGTAGCGGCTGTGGATTGGCGACTGGTTGTGCCCCCGCGGATGGCGTCGCTCCCCAAACGGCGAACCACGGGTGCTCGGTGTCCTTCGCGATGAAGAGACTATCTGTCGCCTGCCAGGCGACAGTGTCCCGGGCGTCCCTGATCCCGAGTCGATCCGAAAACCACACGGGGAGTAGATCCGTCTTCACTGAAAATTCAAAGGTCAGTTGTCGCTTGCGATGGGCGGTATTCTTGAAGAGGTACTGCACGATCAATCCCGCCTGGCCATCCGGACTGAATTGAAAGCGTTCGATCTCCAGGCTGTCCAGCGCCAGACCATATCTGAACCGATTGCCATAGGGGTAATTGACGAATTCGGTGCTCTCCGAAAGAGCGATGTCCTGATGGGTTCCGATATCCGTAACCCTTGCCCAAAACCCGTCAATCAGTTTGATCGGGTGGAGCCATAGTCCGCCCATTTCGCCTGGCACGTGCTGGCCCATATCTGGGAAATCCCCATCCTGCGTTCCAATCAAGTACGCCCTGTCGCCTGCCGTGACGTAGGGCTCGCGTTTGTGTTGCCCGTGGTTGCTTATGCCTTCCAGGATGGGCGTTGCGTAATCGGCTTGGGGCGGCTGATCGGCCGGCAAGCGTGATTGGGCCAGCGCCGAGCGCGCGGTGAGGCAGGAGAGAACCACCAGAGAGAGAAGTCTCATCGAAGACGCCACATAACGCCCCGGTTCAGCTGCAAGCCTCTAACAATTGCCCGCAAGAGCGCCACGGGAAAGTGCTTGTTAGCTACAACTTTCGTTAGGCAGCGGTTGCTGGGAGATCGACGCGTGGGATCTGCTCGTCGATGAGGGAACGTAATGAATCGATCACGGCATGAAGCTGTTCGGGAGAAAACGGTTTGGCGAGATAGCCATCGGCCCCGGCATCTAGAAAGCGCTCGCGATCCTCTGCCATGGCGTGCGCCGTGAAGG
>CATPBD010000075.1 GCA_955652265.1 uncultured Gemmatimonadaceae bacterium
ACTGAAGCGTTGCAATCGCCCCGATCCCTACGCGTCCAGCGTCTTCCTCCCGCAACTGTGCTTCGACCCACACGTCGGACAAGTCCGCGATGGTGTAAAGCTCTTCTCCGGCGCGGATCGATTGTCCTTGTACGACCTTCTTATCGATCACGAACCCGGATGCGGGCGCAGTAAGCGTCACCGTTCTCATCGGGCGACCGCTCGTCAGGACTTCGTTTATCTGTGCGTCCGACACATCCCACAATCGAAGTCGTTCTTTCGCAGCAGTGAGCAGGTCTGTGCTATTGCCGGGTACACCAGGAACCGCGCTAGCGCCAATAGTGCGCGACAGTCGCGCAGAAACGAGCAGCTCTTGCTCGGCAGCAACGAGATCGGGGGAGAAAATCGCGGCCAGCGGTTCACCTCGCCCCACCGGCTGACCGACGAAGTTCACGTAGAGTTTCTCGACGTAGCCGCTGAACTTTGGCGTGACCTTGGCCAGTCGTGTTTCGTTGACGACGACCGTTCCAACTGTCCTCACCTCGTTGGAAAGCGGACGCAATGCAACGGTGCCGAAGGTCACGCCGAGTTGTTGGATTTGCTGTGACGTGAGCACGACTGACCCGGTCGAAGTCGAATTCATGCCCGGCATCGCACTCATCTGGCTGGCAGTGGCAGAAGCCGACGAAGAGGTTGCTTGGCGAGACGTATTGTGCGTCAAAGTCCAGACGAGCAGGGCGAGGGCGCCAACCCCGCCAACGCCCCAGAGGATCACGCGCTGAGGTCGTGTCATTGGAGGATCTCCGAACCAACGACCCGTTCGAGCTCCGCCAAGTTCTTCGCGAAGTCAGAGAGTGAGCGGTAATACTCAGTCTCGTAGGTGAACAGAGTGTTCTGGTTGTCGAGCACTGTTAGTAAGTCAGTCTTCCCTGCCTGGTAGCTCGCCAGTGCGGCCATCGCCGCGGCGCCGCCTTGGGGAAGGATCGCCTTCGCGTAGATTGCCAGCTGCGTACGGCCTCGCTCGAGCTCGCTCACCAACCTCGCGACTTGGGATCGGACCGAATTAATCTCTGCCCGACGGTCCGACTCCATCGCTGACAATTCAGCACGAGCTTCCTCGAGCTCCTGGTCCTGGCGAGCCCGCTTGTGGATCGGCAAAGGAATCGAAACCTGCGCGGTGATCATGTCAGGACGCTGATTGCGCTGTCCGTACTGGAGCGACACGTCGAAATCAGGTTTGGACCCCTTCCGAGCGAGCTCAACACGCGCTGCCTGCGCGGCAATGTTTGCCTCGCTCGCTCTCAGCGTTGGGTTCTGACGAACGGCGAGATCCTGTAGCTCGGGGAGCGGCGGAAATGGCGAATCGACTGTCCGCGCGCCCAGCGTCTGCGCGGCGAAGCGAACGCGGTTCGGGTCGGACGGAATTGCCGCGTTTACAATTCGCTCAGGAATTACAGCCGACGGAATTGACGTCGTGTCATCTCGATTCAGCGTCGCATTTAGCTCGGCCGACGTCGCGCGCCGCGTTTCCAGAAGTGCACTTGCGGTCTCGCCGAGTCGAGCCGCTTCTACTCGCGCCTTGAGGACATCCTGCTGACCACCAGTGCCGGAAGCGTAGTGGGCTTCTGTGACCTGAATCACGTCGGCGAGAACCGACCGATTCCGCTCGACGATGGCGAGTGCGCGGTCAATGTATGCCAGCTCGAAGAACGCGGTGCGGACATCTCGTTCGATGGCGAGACGTGACGCATCCAAGTTGGCTCGTGCGGCGTCCACTTCCCGTTCAGCTGCTTGCCGGCGAAGCGAGAGCTTGCCGGGGTAAGGAACGGTCTGACTGACACCGATCATTTTCATCGTCATCGGGTCGCCAGGAACAATCGGACCGGCGCCGTGGCCGCCGGCGTTGGCGGCGGAAGTATTGCCGAGCGGCAGATTCTCAATGCCAGCCATAAGCATCGGGTCGCCCCACGCCGCGGCCGGCCCTATCCGCGCAGCGGCAGCCGTCACGCGATCCCGAGCTGCCTGGAGCGAAGGGTTCGCAGAATCCGCTCGCGCAAGAAGAGACTCGAGAGAATTCGATGCTTGCGCACGGGCTGACGATGCCAGTGGCATGATGGCCGCGAACGAGAGCAGCGCGCGTAGGATGGACCGACGCGATGCGGCCGGTCGAGTCCGATTGTTGTAAAGCATAGTCAGATTGGGAAAGAGTCCACGAGACAGCGCGGCATTCCCAACGGGAGCGCGCTAATCCCCGACACGTCCGCTTTGGATGCGTCGGAACTACAACTTTCAGGTTGTGTGGTGGACTACGCCCGAGGAGGCGGGAGCTCGGGTGGTGTTGTAATGGAGAGAGGTGTCAGCGAGAGTCCGACTGCGATCCGCTCTGGAACGGCACTGATGTGGACCAATGCGACTGTAGCGGATGCAACTGCCGCAGGCGCGCACGGAACCATGGACTGACACCCATCGGGTGCCCACGGAAACCTGCAGGGAGCAGTCGGCGTTGGCGCGGATGGAGGCAAAGTTGCCGCGCTGGAGTATATGCTCGCTCCGGAATTCGCGGGCGCGCGCGTCATTCCCATCTTGGCCATCGTATCAGGACCGGCCGAATCTACACAAGCAAAGCCGCTCGTGACCAGGACAAAGGCGACGAGGCATAAGGCCGAAACGAGACCCGTGATACGGGACAGGCTTTGCATGCTACTAACCATATGTTGAGTCGACGACGTTCGAAAGGGTCACCGACCCCGCGGCCAGACATTGTTCACGCGATCGATGTCCGGGAGCGCCTGTCTCGGATCCACCTCGGCCCGCATCACCCTTTGTTTCTGCAGAACTCGATAGACGAACGGTGAGCCGAGGTTCCACATCTCGATCGGCAGCTTGACGGTTGTGCGAGATCCGTCAGTGAAGGTGAGCGAGAGCTCGGCCGGCATCACCATCGGCCCGCGATTCGAGAGATAGACATTGGAGCCACCGTCCGCGCGGTTGGTGACTGAATCGACGGCTTGGTCGAGACGAGCAGTTGAGAAAATCCAGCCGCGCCAGAACCAGTCGAGATCCATTCCGGACTCATCGCGCATCATCCGAAAGAAATCGGCGGGCGTCGGATGCTTGAATGCCCACGCCTTTATGTACTCGCGGAATGCCGCGTCGAAGCGGTCCCTGCCGAGTACCTCGTAGCGCAGCATCTGCATCATTAGAGCG
>CATPBD010000076.1 GCA_955652265.1 uncultured Gemmatimonadaceae bacterium
AGATGAAGGGCGGCGAGCCGCCGCCCGAGTCGTCTCCCTCCCCAATCCCGCGAGTCAAGACGAGTGAGTACCCGGGGATTGTCGAATAGATGGGAGCGGTCCTCGCTGTCGTAAGCCAGAAGGGAGGAGTCGGCAAAACCACCACCGCAGTCAATCTCGCCGCAGCGTTCGCGCGACGCGGAATGAAGACGCTGCTCATCGACGTCGATCCGCAAGGCTCAGTGCGGTACGGCTCGGGACTCCAGCGCGGGCATCCCACTGCCGGCTTCGCCGATTACCTGAACGGCGAGCGGACCCTTCGCGAGATCATCCTGCCCACGGCTCTTCCCTGGCTCAGGGTGATCCTCGCCGGCTCCGTTGCCGATGAGGCTGATCACGCGACTTACCAACAACTGGTCCGCGAGACGAACGTCCTCCACGATCTCCTGACCATGGCAGAGCAGCGTTGCCAGGTCGTGGTCGTGGATACCCCGCCGGGACTGGGAGCGATAACGCGAAAGGTTTTGGGCCAGACCGAGCACGTGATCGTACCGCTGCAGTGCGAGCCGCTTGCGCTGCAGACTACGCCCCAGATTCTCCGCCTTATTCAGGACATCGTCGCGACCAACGAGCGGCTCACTCTCGACGGAATCCTTCTCACGATGTACGAGGCGAACAATCCGGCGAGCGACAGGGTAGTTGATTACGTGAGGAAGCATCTCCCCGCCAACATCGTGTTCGACGTCCTGATCCCTCGCACTGTGGCGACCGCCGACGCGTTTGCCGCCGGACAACCGGTTGTTGTGCGGAGTCCAGCGGATGCGGCGTCGCAGGCGTACGTAAACCTCGCGACGATACTCGCAGACCGGCTGGTATGACCAGGCTGCGCTCGTCTGCCGTAGCGGCGTGTCTCGCGCTGGCACTCGTCACAGCCGGCGCGCTCTCTTGTGGGGACGTCACTGGCAGCTCGACGTCGGTGCTTTCGATACAGTTCGACTCTTTGGGCGCGCCATCCGTGGTCGTGGGAGATACTCTCCGCGACACGACGGGCGCGGTGATCCTGCCGGTGGTCCACGCCTTCAACTTCAAGGGTGTCGAGATCGTCCCGGCGCCGGTGCGGTTTGAGTCGCCCGACTCCGGCGTGTCGGTAGGCAGCCTCAGTGGGATCGTGGTGGCTGACAGCCTGCGCTCCACGCCAGCTCGAATCATTGCGACGGTTGGCAGTCTCCAAGCGATTCAGAACGTGAACGTCACGCTCCGGCCCGATCTAATCGCGGGAGCGGATACCCTCGATTCTCTGCCTTACTCGCTCCTCGACTCCACTCAGAACGTATCGCCACCGCTAACGGTCAAGCTCACCCATGGCGTCGCTCCCAATGACAGCGTGGTCAATTCATACATCGTCAGCTTCGCCATCGTCTCGCAGAGCAACCCGCAGCTCGGCCAGCTCGTGAACGACGCTGGAAAGCCATCCGTCATCGATACCACTGACACCAGCGGCATGGCGGGGAGAGCGATTCGGCTGCATCCTCTCTTCCTCACTTCCGCGGTGGATTCGATAGTTGTGAATGCAACCGCGAAGTATCGCGGCGCACCGGTGAGCGGCAGTCCGGTGCGACTCGTCCTGAGAGTGAAGCCGCGGAGCTAGGCCAGGAACCTTGATGGGGAGACGCTGATGCAAGCACGAGGTGGACCGCGTCCCGCTCCCGGGACGCTCAACAAGCTCTTCTTCGACGCAATCTCGAGCTATAACCGCCCTGATGCGCTCCAGGTGAAATCAGGCAGTGCGTACAAACCCATCTCGCACAACGAAGTTTCCGTCCGCGTCCGCCACGCAGCGCGCGGATTGCAAGCGCTTGGGGTCAAGCGCGGGGATCGCGTGGCAATCCTCTCGGAGAACCGGCCCGAATGGGCGATTGCCGACTACGCGAGCCTTACCGCCGGGCTGACCGACGTTCCGATCTACCCGACTCTTCCAGCCGATCAGATCGCTTACATCCTCAGGGACTCTGGTGCCGTCGCGATCTTCGTGTCCAACCGTGTGCAGGCAGAGAAGTTGAAGCAAATCCGTGGTCAGCTTCCCGCCATTAGGACCGTAATCGGGTTCGACGAGATTCAAGGTCTAACCGACATGTCCATCGCGGAGCTCGAGAGACGGGGTAGTCAGGGAGACACCGCGGAAACGACCGCACGCTATCGCACCGAGGCTCTGAGCACAAAGCCCGACGATATCGCGACCATCATCTACACCTCCGGTACTACAGGCGAGCCCAAGGGTGTGATGCTCAGCCACGACAACATCTACTCCAACGTCGGCGCGTCGAGGACCGCGATTCCATTCGAAGGACGCGACGTGGCGCTCAGCTTTCTGCCGCTGTCCCACATCTTCGAGCGGATGGGCGGTCACTACATGATGTGGGCGACCGGAACATCGATCGCCTATGCGGAATCGATCGATACTGTTCCGATCAATATGCAGGAGGTCCGTCCCACACTCGTGTTGTCGGTGCCACGCCTCTACGAGAAGATGTACGCGCGAATTCTCGAGACCGCGCTCAGCAGTGGTTTCCTGAAGAAAAAAATCTTCTTCTGGGCGCGCGACGTCGCAGAGCGTTGGGCAAACGAGAAGCTGGCTGGGAAGGACCCAGGTGGGTTGCTGGCCAAACAATATGCGATCGCTCAGAAGCTGGTTTTCTCCAAGCTCAAGGCACGCACCGGCGGACGGCTACGCTATTTCGTTTCTGGCGGAGCTCCACTCTCGCCCGAAATCAACAAGTTCTTTTTTGCGGCCGGACTCGAGATTCTGGAAGGATATGGCCTGACCGAGACCTCGCCCGTGATTGCGGTCAACACCCCGTCCGACTTCCGTATCGGCACCGTCGGCAAGCCGATCGACGGCGTGGAGGTGAGCATCGCAGCGGATGGTGAGATTCTCACTCGTGGCCCGCACGTGATGAAGGGTTACTTCAACAAGCCGGAAGCTACGCGCGAGGCAATCGATCCCGATGGCTGGTTCCACACCGGGGACATCGGCGAGCTGCGCGACGGCTTCCTCGCCATCACCGACCGCAAGAAGGACATAATCGTTACCGCGGGCGGAAAAAACATCGCGCCGCAGCCCCTCGAGAACAAAGTCAAGACCAACAAGTACGTTGCGCAGGCCGTCATGCTCGGCGACAAGCGCAAGTTCCCGTCGATGCTGATCGTTCCCAACTTCGACCAGCTGGAGAAGTGGGCGATGCGCCACAACATCATCTGGACCGACCGAGCGCAGCTGCTGCGGATGCCGACGATCCACGCGAAGATGGAGCAGGAAGTGAACAAGGAGCTCGCGGGCGCGGCACACTTCGAGGTGCCAAAGAAGATCGGACTTCTGGAGCATGACTTCTCGATTGAGCGGGGCGAGCTGACGCCAACCCAGAAGGTGAAGAGGCGCGCCATCGACAAGCATTACAAAGCGCTTATCGATTCACTCTACGCGGAAGCGGAGCGCTCTGGAATCACCGATTCGCACGCCGTATTGGGATGACCTCGGGCGCTTTCTGCGCCACCCAGTACCTGTCGTCGTGAGCCAGAACCGCAAGCTCGGAAGGTGTGTCGAAGCTGGCCGGCCCCACAATTCGCCCACCGGGGCGCGCGACTCGCACCGCCGATTCGACGATGTTCGCGGGGAACCAGGCGTCTAGCGCGACGCCGAGCACCGAGCTCGTGGCGAGCGGAATCTCCGAGCCTACGCGCAGGAGTCCTACAGTTTCTGACTCCTTCACCTCACTTGGCGGATTGAGTACGAACACTCGCACCTCCGCCATCTCGCTCAGCTCCTGGGCGGCATATGCCCAGATCCCCCCCAAGACGATTGTCGCACCTGGCTCTGTCGCGGCGAGATAGGCACCGGCGCGAGTCGCCAACTCCTCTTTGCGATGGCTCGCAGCCTTACGCTCGTCCTCGCACTGTGGGAACAACATTTCCCCACTGAAGTCGGCTA
>CATPBD010000077.1 GCA_955652265.1 uncultured Gemmatimonadaceae bacterium
ATTGGAGCGGCACGGGGCGCTCGACCGCGGCCCCCTTCTCATCCACTGCGTGCGCGTGGATGATGCCGACATCGAGATCATGGCTCGGCGCCGCTGCGCAGTCGCACACTGTCCCGCGTCGAACGCAAAGTTCGGTCACGGCATCGCTCCGCTTCTCCCGCTCATCGCGGCAGGAGTTCGCGTCGGCATCGGCTCGGATTCGGTCGCCAGCAACAACCGCATGGACATTCTGGATGAAGCGCGTCTCGCCGTTCTGATTCATCGTGCGGTGACCCGGCGACACGATGCATTCGGTGCCCACCAGGCTCTCGAGCTCGCGACGATCGGTGGTGCGCGCGCGCTGAGCCTTGAGAAACGCGTTGGATCGCTCGAGCTTGGCAAGGACGCCGATCTCGCCGCGTTCAGAACCGACATCGCGCGCACGACGCCAGTCGG
The DNA here is from genome assembly GCA_955652265.1 of uncultured Gemmatimonadaceae bacterium. GTDB lineage: Bacteria > Gemmatimonadota > Gemmatimonadetes > Gemmatimonadales > Gemmatimonadaceae > UBA4720. Next base: position 436 of record CATPBD010000077.1, read on the forward strand.
CGATCCGTATTCGGCCGCAATATTCGCTCTTCCGGGACGGTCGGCAGAGTTGGTTACAGTGCGGGGCAAGGTGCTCGTTGAGCGCGGGCGAGCGCGATCGGGCGACACAGCGCTTGCCCAGCGGGTCCGGGAAGTTGGAACTCGTCTCGCCGCATGGGAGCCGGAAGGATGATCGGTCGGGGTCTGAGATGCGCACGTCTATAATCATCCGCCGAGCCACAACGAGCCCTCCCGTAGCGAAGTAGCGTGCCGGTTCGGTAAATTGAACCTCCTCTTCGAAGGAAGCCCGGCTCAATGACGGCAGTAGATAACCACCACCGTATTTGGCGCGATGGGAAGTTCGTGGATTGGGAAGACGCCACGATTCACGTCATGAGCCACGTAGTCCATTATGGCTCCAGTGTGTTCGAGGGCATCCGCTGCTACGAGACCCCCGGCGGACCGGCCGTGTTCCGACTCGACGCGCACATGCGCCGCTTTGCGGATTCGTGCCGGATCTATAGAATGCCGCTCAAGTACTCGATCGACGACATGTCCCGGGCCGCCGTCGAAACAGTCGCTGAAAATGAATTGCCGCATTGTTATCTGAGGCCCGTTGCCATTCGAACCGGTGAGCAGATGGGTGTGCTCCCGCACGACACGCCGCTCGAGGTTTTCATCATCCCCTGGACGTGGGGCACCTACCTCGGCGCGGATGCTCTGAAGAATGGAGCCGATGTCTGCGTGTCGAGCTGGAGACGTCCCGCTCCGGACACTTTCCCTTCGCTGGCGAAAGCTGGCGGGAACTACCTGAACGGACAGTTGTCCAAGATGCAGGCGCGCGTCGACAATTATGTCGAAGGGATAATGCTCGACTCGTTTGGCCTCGTATCAGAGGGAAGCGGTGAGAATCTTTTCCTCGTACGCGACGGGAAGTTGTTCACCTCGACCATCAGCTCCGGAATTCTCAATGGAATCACCCGCGATTCCGTGATCCGAATCGCGCGTGACATGGAAATCGAAGTGGTCGAGACGTCGCTTCCCCGCGAGATGCTCTACATAGCGGACGAGCTCTTTTTTACGGGAACAGCCGCGGAAATAACTCCGATTCGTTCGGTTGATCGTATTCCTGTCGGCGCGGGCAAGCCGGGCGCGCTCACGCTGGCGATTCAGCGCGAGTACATGGGCATTGCGACCGGCGAGCTCGAGGATCGTTACGGGTGGCTGACACCGGTGCGGCCCCGGAAGGCATCGACGACCGCACGTGGGAAGCCCGCGCGAGAGCGGATCGACAACATGTCCGCTTCGCCGATCTAACCCCATTCAGCGATCGAAGTTAGCGTCTGGCGAAGCTCGATTTTGCGGTGTAAAAACTGTTACCGGCAACCGCCGGCGTCGTCGCAATAGAAGTAGTGCGCAGTTGTATATTTTGGTGGGATTGCCCAGGAGGAGTGCTTGGTCGTTGGTTGTCTGGCACTGAACGCTTCGTTCGAGCCGTTGACGATGGTTCCGCTGCGCCGCGCCCTGCGGCTGGTGATTGACGGAAAGGCGGAAATCGTCGAAGCAGATTCAGATCGCGTCATTCGCTCCGAGAAGCTGACGCTTCCGCGTCCGGCCGTAATTCGCCTGATGCGATTCATTCACGTCCCACGTCGCTTCCGCCGGCAGGTGACGAACACCTTCCTCTTTGCGCGCGATCGCTATCGCTGCCAGTACTGCGGCCGCCTCCAGATCGAGCTGAAGCCGCGCGAATCGCTGACGCGCGATCACCTCGTCCCGCTTTCCCGCGGCGGCGTGAACGACTGGACCAACGTCGTGACGGCGTGCAGTCCGTGCAACACGAGGAAAGCGAACAATCTGCCGAGCGAGATCGGGATGCACCCGATGCACGCGCCGGTCGAGCCGCACTTCGTGCACCTGAGCTGGGCGGTGAGACGGCTGACTGCGACTCAGGCCAAGTACATCCGCCTCTTTTACGGCGAAGAGACGCTGCACCATCTCGAGGACATCGAGAATCGCCACCCGCATAATCAGCATCACGGCGCGCACAAGATCAGTTAACCACAACCAGTTGCAGTTGATCTTTAAGGCCGGAACGTGCCCGTCCTCGCCTCATAGTGCCTCTTCTCTCCGCCGAGTAGCCGGACCACCAACGTCCTGATTCCTCGTCCCAGCGCCGTCCCCGGATTCGTCTTTCCGCTCACCGCCGGCTTGAGCTCCCCGCGTAACCAGCGTTCCACTTCGTCGAGATCGCTGAGGGAAAGCGTCTCGACATCGAGCAGCAGGTTGTAGTACCCGCGCTGTCCCTTCTTAGGCAGTGAGATCGCCGGGTGGTACGGACCTTCCGCCGCGTTCTCCGCACTGTCGACGGTCGCGAATTCCCCGAGCGATTCCACCTTCTTGTTGACGACGCGCACCACCTGGTACTTCTTGCCGAGCACGTCGAACCTGAGAATCACGTCCCAGTCGAACGTAGCCTTGATGTCGTCGAACCATCTTCCCGAAGTCCACCGCTCCAGGCGATAGTGCAGGCGCGCCGGAAATCCGTTGGCGAGCAGATCACGCATAGCGCCATCCGCGAGCAATCCCGATGATGAAACTGCCGGCGGCTCATCAGCCCATGCGGCTTCCGCCGGCAGCACCACGTCGACGCGCACTTTTTTCTGGGCGCCGAGCGGAGTAGCTACGACCAGGCACGCGAGCAGAAACGCGCCCGCTCGAGAGAGTCCAACGCCCCTGTAGTCCACGCTCGGCATCAGACGCGGCCCACTCGAATCCCGACTTGCCGCATCCCTAGAACCGCCGGCGCAGGCGGACGAAAATATTGGCAGGCTCCTTTGCGCTCGAGACGGCTTTCGCCCCGTAGATCCCGAAGATTCCCAGGTCGAGCCCAAGGCCGACGTCTGTTCGGAAAGTTCCGAACCGCGGGAAGCTGTGACTCGAATACTCGAGCGTTCCCGATGGTTGCCCCACCAGCCATCCCCTGCCCGCATCCACGAACGCGACCACTGTCGGTTCAACCGTGAATCCGATTCCGCGCAGCCTGATCGGTCGTGAGTTCAGAAAATCGAGCAGCGAGGAGTGCAGCTCCTGCCGGTACTCCAGTTGCGCGAGCGCGACGCGCTCACACTGCGCCGGATTTCCAGGAGGCGGCTGTCCGCCGTCGCTGCATTGCGACACATCGACCGTGCCAGGCTCATACTTTCGGAAATCGAATCCCGGTATCGTGCCGATTCCGCCTACGGAGAAACGTCGCTCGAGCGGTAGCTCGTCGCCGTGCAGCCATCCACCCAATACGAGCCTGCCGTTGATCCACGTCGTCGGCGACAGCCGGTTGTACCGCCGCACATCCAAGAACGCACGACCATAGGTGAGCTGCGATACTGGAGCAGGTCGTGCGAGCGGCGATGTAGGCCCCGGCGCTATCACCCGCCCCGATCCACGCTCGTACTCGGCGAGAATGAGCCAACCCGTGGACGGCGTGAGGTCGTCGTTTCTGGTGTCGACGTTCGTCCGCGCGACCAGGGTGTGAAAGCGTCCGTCGTCTACGAGAGGATTCGCCCGCCAGGGCGTGCCATTCCTGAAAATTGAAAGGACTTTTCTCGCGTCTGACGACGCCCACCGCTCATCACTCCAGTCCACGGACAGGCTGCTGCGCGAGCTCATGTGAAAAGTGCCAGTGGCTTTGGCGCCGTGTCGATTGAAGTAGTCGCGGAAGTCCCGACGAAGGAAGAAAGCCGCAAGGCCGGCATCCGGATCGGGAAGCTGCCAGGTCTCCACGGGAGTAATCACATCATAGGACGAGACACCCAGCGCGTAGCCCCGCTCGCGGCCTACCCGCATCTCGGCCCCGACCCTGTGTCCGAGATTCGCGTCGTCCCAATGGAACGTGTTTGCGCTTCTGATTATTCCCATCACTGCAACATTGAACGCGGCCTTTCCGGAGCTGTCGTGAAACACCGGCCCGATGTAAACGGGAAGTCCTTCCACCCGATTGTAGGTCTTCCCCGAGCTGAGAATCAGTGTGCTGCTCCGGCTGGACCGCGCCCACAGTCCAAGTTGCTCGGCCGTCGTGTCTCTTCCCACCGTGTCCGGCTTCTGCGCGTGCACAAGTGCGGGCGCCACGCAGGCCAGCCAAACGTGGAATGCTCGAATCGTTCGTGCGGTATGTGTCATGGCGCGCCTATGCCCTGGTAGCGTTGATTCCGAGCCGCTTCATGCGGCGATAGAGATTCGGCCGGTCCGTCTGAAGTCTTCTCGCGGCATCCGCGACGTTGCCCCCCGCTTCCGCGAGTGCGCGCGCGATCACCGTTCGCTCGAAGCTGTCGAGTTTGTCGGCGAGCGAAACAGGGGCGGCGCCAGGGCCCGATCGTGCCGCGCCGGCAACTCTCTCCTGCGCGCGCGTCGGCGTAATCGCCAATGTCTCTGTGTGGTCGTCGCGATCGACGATCAAAACATCCTCAACGTATTGGCCGGTGATCTCCGCACCCGGATGCAGAATCGCGAGCCGCTCGATGATGTTGGCCAGCTCGCGCACATTGCCGGGCCAGGGATAGTCGCGCATCAGCTGCAGCGCGTCGCTCCTCCACTTGGGCTTGGCCTGACCAGTCCGCTGAAGAAACTGCTCGGAGAAATGCGCTACCAGCTCCGCGATGTCCTCGCTGCGGTCCCGCAGTGGTGGAATCGCCAACGGAATGACGTTGAGTCTGAAGTAAAGGTCCTCGCGGAACGTCCCTCCGCGCACAGCGCGCTGCAGATCGTGATTGGTAGCCGCGATGATCCGGACATCGGTGCGGATGATCCGGTTTCCTCCGACTCGCTGGATCTCTTTCGCCTCGATGGCGCGAAGCAGCTTCGCCTGGGTATCGGGACCCAGGTCCCCTACTTCGTCGAGAAACAGCGTGCCGTGATGCGCCAGCTCGAACCTGCCGATTCTCGTTTGCGTGGCCCCGGTAAACGCTCCGCGCTCGTGCCCGAACATCTCGCTCTCGACCAGGTCGCGGGGGATTGCCGCACAATTCACTCTCACGAACGGCTTCTCGCGGCGCGGACTCGCGTCGTGGATCGCGCTCGCAACGAGCTCCTTGCCCGTGCCGGATTCACCGGTGATGAGCACCCGCGCATCGGTTGGCGCGACCCGCGCGATCATCTGTCGCACGGCTCCCATCGCGGCACTCTTGCCCACCATCTGGCCGGTGAATCCCAGCTCCGCGCGCAGCGCCCGCGCCACTCGGCGCGTTTGGCGCAGCTCCAGCGCGGACGCGACCGCGAGCAGCACCCCCTCGGGAGTGAGCGGCTTCTCGAGGAAATTGAACGCGCCGAGCTTGGTCGCCTTGACGGCATCGGCGAGTCCCGCGCGTCCGCTCATCATTATCACCGGCAGATCGGGGGCGAGATCGCGCAGCCTCGCCAGTGTCCCCATGCCATCGAGTTCGCCAGGCATCATGAGATCGACCAGCGCGACGTCCGGCTCTCCGTCCTTCACGCGCGCGACCGCCTCGACTCCGCTCGGAGTCTCCGTCACCTCGTATCCTTCGCCTGTCAGCAGCGCGCCGACCATGCGCCGAATGTTCGGCTCGTCGTCGGCGATAAGGACTATTGGCACTTACGTCGTGCGGTCCCGCGCAGGCATTCCGGTCGGCGCGCTCTGGCGCGCGTCAGATACGCTCTTGCCTTCGGATAGAAGCTTCGTCGTGAATCTCTGTCCCTCAGAGATGCGCTCGACTTCAAGTGCGACCGAATCGATCGCCTGTTCTATTCGCTCGAGCCTTGCCATGACTTCGTTCGGGATTTGCGGATTCCTCGGTGCAGCATCCATCCGCCGCGAGTATGCTCTCGCCAACGGCACGCCGATGGCGATGACGATCGCAGTAACGAATGCGCCAAGTGGAACGGCTGTGTCTGGTCCCATATCAAGACTTCCTCTCGGCGTTGACGCCGTTGGCAGGTATTGTGAGTTGAATCTCCGTTCCTATCCCCAACGTGCTCGTAGCGTTCACGGTTCCATCGTGCGCCCACACGGCCTGCCGCGCGATCGCCAGACCCAATCCCGTTCCACCCGGCTTGTTCGTGACGTACGGCTCCCAGATCGTCTCCAGCTTTTCCGGCGCGATACCCTTCCCATTGTCCGCGACGGAGATCCGCACCGCGGTCCGGCCAGCGGCCGATACCGAGCGGGCACTCACCATGATGCGACCATTCTCCCCAGATGCATCGACGGCATTGAGCAGAACATTGCTCAACGCCCCGGCCAGGGCTCCGTTGTGGCCGTGCACTGTCGGAAGATTCTCGTCTATCTGCAGATCGAGGGCAATGGTTGGAGGCACGCTGCTGCGCGCAGTGTATCGAACCAGCTCGCCCATGTCGATTTCGGCCGGCGGGCCCTCGGGTAGCTTTCCGAACTCGGCGAAGCTCTTGGCCATGCGATCGAGCCGGTCCGATTCCATCGCGATTACTCCGACATCTTCCTGCAGCGCTGGCGGCGCCTGGCCGCGCAGCCTGGCGAGCGCGAAACGTATCGGCGTCAGTTGATTCTTTATCTCGTGCGCGACTCGTCTCGCGCTCTCTCTGAAAGCGTGTAACCTCTCGGCTTCCACCGCCTGGCGCCGCCCATGCTCCAGCTCTGACACCATCTCTCGCATGCGGCGACGCAGCGTCTCGAATTCCGGGGCGCCGCGCACCCGACTCGTTGTCACCTCGATGGATGTTCCGTCATCCCCATTCTTTCGAGCGGCGGAAGACACAGATGGCTCTGGCGGGGGCGGGAGGGGCTCGCCATGACCGATCAGCTCAGTCCATCGTACGAGTTCGTCGAGCGGCCTGCTAAGTTGCCGACTGAGATGTCCGGCCACGCGCGATGCCGCACCCGTCAGAACCAGCAACGCCAAAACACCGGCGATCGCGATCACGCGCACTGTCCGCGCGGCGAGAAAGCTGTAGCGGCGCGCCTGCTCCACCGAAAGCCGTAGCTCGCGCTCGTGGGCGTCGATTGCGCGCTTCTGGGATGCAGTCAGCGGGGCCTGGCGGGCAGCAGCAATAGCCTTCTCACCGCTCGCCGCCACGCTGTCCCATGCCGATCGTCCGGTCACGAAAGGCAGCGCGGTGCTCACGGTTCCGCTCCACAAAAGCGTGAGCAAAAGCGCCGGTACGATCGCGAACAACGAGAGGATCAGTACCAGGCGCGTACGGAATCGCAGTTGATTCATGGGGATTCGAGTATAAATTATACCTGTACGGCGCGACTTCGAGGATCCGGCGACCGGTCAACCAGGAGGTTGACGCGCTCGCATGGACCTGAAGACGCACCGCCTGCGGCGACTGTCGCAGGGTCAACGTGGCGTGCACCCGCCCAAGAAAGGTTAGCCGGTACGCAGCCGCGCACTCGTAATCCAACAATTCATGACTCCACGACCACATCGGTCCGCGCCAGTACATAGCGCGCACCGGCATGTCGCCCCGATACATCGCGGGCCGCAGGC
>CATPBD010000078.1 GCA_955652265.1 uncultured Gemmatimonadaceae bacterium
CCCTCGTCTGCTGGCGAGCGCAACGCCGCTGGCGGAGACGGTCGCGACCAACCCGATTCCCGGGTGCGCGATGAGCCTCTCGTAGAGTTTCGACCAGCGATTATCGGCGAGTATCTGCTCGTGGGTGAGGCGCTGGACGGTCGCGGCGAAATAAACGAGCGCGAGACACGAGCTGTACGTGACAACGACGTCGTTCGTCCTGTCGACCCGATACTTCTCGGGGAAGATGATCTCGCGGAGCCCGTAACGGCTTCGTAGCCAATCCCGGAACCGGCGAATTCCCTTGCGCGCGCCGAAAGACGCGGGTGTCAGCTGCGCCACCGCCTCCACGACCTCAGGTCCGATGTCCGCGTACTCGGTGTCTTCCGCGTAGCTCGCGAGAGCGCGTGGCGGGGGCCTGTTGGAGGCTGGTGTTTCGTCGAGGATGCGCTGGACCGTGGCGCCCAGTGATTCGCGGTACTGCACCCGATAACTAAGCGCCGGTGTCATTCCGTGATCAGAGAGGATCACCAGATCGTACCCTCGCCCGCCGGCAAGCTGGGCCATCCGCCAGATCTCGGCGATCCGCGCGTCTGTCCGCCGCATATCTGCAAGGGCCTGCTTGCTCGAGGGGCCGAAGTGATGCGCCAGCTCGTCATACTGCATGAAGGTGCTGTAGATGATTGGCACGCCCAGATAAACGTCGAGCAGAATCGCCATCGTCTGGAGTTCCCGGACGACGACGTTGCTCAGAATCCGGATGAAGGGAAAAATTCCTTCCGAATGCGTAACCCTTCCGGCTAGCTCGCCACGGGCGCGCTCCCACTCCTCGAGCAGCCATTCGAACGCTCCCTGAAGCACCATGCGCGCCATCCGAATTGGATGGAGCAACATGAGAAGGGCCATGCGCGTTCCGCCGAGACGCCGGTAGACTGAGATCTTCTCGCGCGTCGCTACAGTGAACGCAACCGTCTGCGCGTCGCCGTCGAGCAGGTTGACGTAGCTCGAGCCGCCGGCCAGCGCTCCTGGCGAATGAATCCGGTCGCGGATGTACTGCACGCCGTGGGGCGCGTTGCATGTAATCACTTTCCGCGCTGCCTTGTCGTAGAAGCGGAATGCCGGTATTCCGCTGTTCTCGCCGTGGAACATCCCAGCCTGGCAGTACGGAGTGGCGGATGGCAGGCCGCAGAACCACCGCCTGAGAGCAAACCCCTCGCGCAGCAGTCGCGCAATCGTCGGACACAATCCCAGCTCGAGCGCGCGACGCAGATCTGAGTACGCGAGCGCATCGATCTGAAGCATGATCAATCCGCGCTGAGGCGGACGAGGACGTTTCTCCCGCGCGAACGGGCGATACTTCGTTCGATAGTACCAGCGAAGCAACGGTCCCGCGCGCCGCCTCGCGCGCCGTTCCGCTATGCCAGGTGGCGTTTGATGTGGCGTAGGAGATCGCCGATCGGAAGTGGCTTGAGCAGGACTTCAGCGCAGCCTGCGTCGAGACATGCGCGACGCGTCTTCGTATCATCGTGGCCGGTCATCGCCACCGTCGCCCGGGGGGGAGCGCCGCGCTCACGGAGGGCTTCGATCACGTCCAGACCATTGCCGTCGGGAAGCGAAAGGTCGAGGAGCATTAGGTCAACCACGTTCGCGGATCCGCGTTCGATCGCCTCCGCAACGGTGGCCGCCACCTCGACCTCATAGCCCGCCTCGCTGAACAGAATGAAGAACGCGTCGGTTATGAGTGGGCTGTCTTCGACGATGAGAATGCGCGCGGCCACTTATTCCCGCGGTGCGTTGAGCGGCAACGTAAAGAAGAACCGGCTTCCTTTGCCGAGCTCGCTCTCGACCCAGATTTTGCCGTCATGGAGCTCAACGAGCTTGCGCGCAATCGCGAGCCCCAGCCCTGTTCCGTGATGCGGCCGCGACGGTGACGCGTCGACCTGAGCGAATTCACGGAAGACAAGCTCGTGGTTGTCACGCGCAATTCCACGTCCGGTATCGCCGACTTCCATCAACAGCTCCTCAGCGTTCTTCCCGCGACGAGACATACTGATCCAGATTCGACCGCCGTCGGGCGTGAACTTGATCGCGTTTCCTATCAGATTGCCGAGCACGTGCTTGAGCTTGTCGCGATCGGCGTAAACAGGGGGCAGATCATCGCCGTTGAGCCTCTCGATAGTCAGGTGCTTCTTTGCCGCGAGCGACTGGTTGAGCATGCGCACCTGATCGACCACTTCGGTGATCGAAAACTCCGTGCGCACGAGCATGACTTGGTCGCTCGCGCCGCGCACATATGTCAGAATCTCGTCGATCATGTCGAGTAGCTGCTGGCCGCCGTTCACGATTCCACGCACGCTGTCGCGCTGTTTCGGATTCATCTCACCCAGCATTCCATCACGCAATATCTCGGCGTGCGTGATGATCGCCGCAAGAGGGGTTCGCAGGTCGTGCGAGATGTTGGAGAGAAACTGCGTCTTCAGCGCGTCGTGCGCTCTCAGCTCGTCGATCGTGCTCTGTGCTTCTTTTGCCTGAGTCTCAAGCGCCTTTAGCCGCTTTTTCAGGGCGGCGGGATCGAGCCGGTCGGACATGCTCATATTGTAGTTGCTGTAGCATCGCTTGCCAACGTATCCGACTCGACTGCGTCGAGTAGCTGCTGACGCCGTAACAGCGACCAGTAGCGTCCTCGCATGGCCATCAGCTCCGTGTGACGCCCCTGTTCGACTACGGCGCCCTTCTCGAGAACGATGATCCACGACGCGTCGCGTATCGCGCTTATTCGATGCGAGGCGATGAGAGCCGTCCTTCCCGCCAACGCCTCGCGAAGCGCCCTGAGAATCTCGGCTTCCGTGTGAGTGTCGACGGCCGATAAAGCGTCGTCCAGCAGCACGATCCCCGGCTTTCTGGCGAGAGCGCGAGCGAGCGAAGCGCGCTGTTTTTGTCCTCCGGAAAGGTTGATTCCGCGCTCGCCCAGGATCGTTTCGTATTTGCCGGGGAATTCCTCGATCGTCTGATCGAGCTGCGCAACCGTTGCCGCCCACTCTGCTGACTCGGAATCACGGGTCCCGTAAGAGAGGTTCGCGCCGATCGTGTCGCTGAAGAGCAGACTCTCCTGGGGAACGAAGCCGATCTCGCGCCGCAACTCCTTGGGTGGCACTCTGTGCGTCGGCACGCCATCGATCAGTATCTCCCCCTCCTGCGGATCGTACATCCGTGGTATGAGATCGATTAACGCGCTCTTCCCGCTGCCGGTTGCGCCGACCACTCCCAGCGTTGCGCCAGCGGGAACCGTGAAGGTGACGTTGCGAAGAACCCAGCGCGGTTGGCCCGGCGTGTCTGACGGATAGTGAAATCCGACGTTTCTGAATTCGATAGTCCTACCCGAATCGGTCGGCGGAAGATGCTGCACGGGTTCTTCACCGCCGATCTCCGGCCGAACGTCGAGTATCTCCGCGAGCCGCCCCATCGACGCGTCGCCGCGCTGGAACAGGTTCACCACCCAGCCGAGCGCGATCATCGGCCACGTGAGCATGGTGAGGTACATCCCGAAGGCGACGAACGACCCGATGGAAATGGTGCCTCGGATCGCGAGCGTGCCGCCGACACCCAGCACAATCACCGCGCCGAGTCCGCCAAAGAACGCGAACAACGGATTGAGCGTTCCCCACAGACGCACGAGCGACATGTTCAGCGCGAGGTACTGCTCGTTGATGGCACCGAACCGCGCGATCTCCGCTGCTTCCTGCCGATACGCGCGCACGATCCGCGCTCCGCTCAGGTTTTCCTGCGCGCGTGTAGTCAGGGTGGAGAAGTGTTCCTGCACTGCCTCGAAGCGATCGTGGATCGCCTTGCCCATCCGGATGGTGAGTATCGGTAGAACGAGCATGGGAATGAGTGCCAGAAGCGTGAGCCTGACATCGATGCGCAGCATGAAAAAGAGCGCGAACAGCCCTCCAGTGATCGTATTGGCGAGATACATCACCGCTGGCCCGACTGCCATGCGCACCGCGCTCAGGTCGTTGGTGAGCCGGGCCATGATGTCGCCCGTGCGAGTCTGTGCAAAGTACGCGGTGTCGAGCGTCTCCAGATGTGTGAAGAGATCATTTCGCAGGTCGTACTCGATCCAGCGGCTGACGCCGTTCATCAGCTCGCGCATGCCGTATCGGAAGGCGCCGCCGACGATCGCGGCAAGTACGATCAGCCCACTCAGCTTCCAAATGGTGCTCAAGGGGGCGCCGGCGCCAATCGCGTCGATCGCGCGTCGCAGCAACCAAGGGATAACACTGGTGATCGCCGATGACGCGACAACTATCACAAGCCCGATCGTGAAGGGGATCAAGTATGGTTTGTAGTATGGCGCAGCGATCCTGAGATTCTTCATATTTGGTATGTGGATTGCACGCCACAGTTGCTCATGAGCTTGGACACACCCAAGCGTTAGTCACAACGATAGAGGAGGCTTAATGGTGCAATATATTCCCCGGTTGAATGCGTCGCTCGTGCTCGGGTTTGCGCTTCTTGCTGGTGCGTGCGCGAAAAAAGACAACACCGCCGCCGCGGACTCTGCTCTTAACAAGGACATTCAGCTCGCGAATCGCGACACCTCCGCGCAACCCACGCTTTCAGACGTCCCCGCCGGAACTGCGACGACTCCGACCGCTTCGCGTACGACGACTCCGAAGACAACGACTCGGACCACGACTACTACCACGCGTAGGCCAACCACTTCGGTGACATCGAGCGGAAACACGGTGACGCGCAATCCGGCCGGCACCGCTGCCCGAACGGGCACAATCGCGGCGGGTTCGACGCTCAACCTGGCATCGAGCTCGAAGATCTGCACCAACACCAACAAGGTCGGTGAGCACTTTACCGCCACGGTTACTGACGCAATTACCGGCTCCAATGGCGCTATGATTCCCGCGGGCGCAACGGCCGACGTCGAAGTGACCGAGCTAAAGCGCAGCGAGAACGCGAATGACAACGTCGTGATGGGCTTCCGGGTGACTTCGGTGAAGTTTGGCGGACACACATATCCCGTCAGCGCGACGACGAGCTACGCCCAGGTGAGCAAGGTGAGGAACGAGCCGAAGAGCAAGGACATCCAGAAGGTCGTTGGTGGCGCCGCTATCGGCGCGATTGCGGGACAGATCCTCGGCAGGAGCACCAAGGCCACGGTGATCGGGGCCGCCGTTGGTGGCGCCGCTGGAGCTGGTGCTGCTGCTGCCACGGCCAACTATGAGGGCTGCGTGAACTCAGGCGGACGCATCACCGCAACCCTCAACTCGCCGACTCAGGTCAGCATCTAATCGCCAGTTGGCGGTCACGGACTGGAGTCCGGCGCGAACCCATCGCGCCGGATTTTTTTTGTTCGCGCTCTGGCATCTTGGTGTGCGTTTTCTTCTGGTCCATCGCGCTGGGTCGGCGCGGCGTGTCCACTTAGGCGACAACCCGAACAAGGGCGGAGCCCAAAACGCGACCGCCGGCTCCGCCGGGAGGTCGCTGGTCTCG
>CATPBD010000079.1 GCA_955652265.1 uncultured Gemmatimonadaceae bacterium
GAACAAGGATCCTGCCCCTGCGGTCACGCTCGCGATACTGCGGGATTCCGTTCTGTCACGAATGGACAGGGACAGTCTCATCTATCGCGACACCGACGATCCGTGCGCGGACGGACGGAGGGTATGCACCCTCACCATGACGGGGGGAGCGAAGCTGCACATCATGGCGCCGATGCCGAACGGCAGCGGACCGAACAATCGCTCGTCCGCGGTGAAGCTCATTGGCCCTGATTCCGCATCCTTCAGCATGTGGCTCGCTGGCGACGCGGAGCACGAGGAAATCACCTGGTTCGAAGACGCGGGTTACGACCAGAATCCCGGCATGAGGGTAAATGTTCTCAAGGCTGATCATCACGGAAGCTGTAACGGAGTGACGCTTCATTATCTCTCCCTTATCAGGCCCCAGTGGGTAATCGCATCGCTCGGCGCCCGAAATGACTATGGCCACATGCACACGCAGGCGAAGAACATCTACAGGCAGGCGGGGGTGCCATGGTATCGCACTGATCAGAACGGCACGATCACGATTCGTTCGGCCGGAGTCGTTGGCGGACGGTTTACGATTACTCCCGAGCGGCAGGACACCGATCTGGACGGGCCCAGCGATCGTGTGTCACGTCAACCCAAATGCGCTGCCTGACTGTCGACGCGCTGCAATTCTGAGATCACAGGCTGATATCGCCGCTGCGATCATTTTTCGATTTCCTCCCGACCTGCTTCTCTGACCTGTCGAGCGCTTTCCTCTTTGCCTCGGGATCGGTCTCGATGAGAAGCGCGGACTTTCCTTCCCTTCTGTCGTGAGTAACCGAGAGCACGTCGCCTTCCTTCACGCCTTCGGGCAGCATCCATTGTGGAATTGGCGTCACCGCACGTCCGTCAACCTCGATCGACGCGGAGCCGTCTTCAATCACATCCACGATCCACGTATGCTTGGAATGTTTGTTCATCGATTCTCCTTCGCGCGGACTATCTCTCAGATTCTACAGTAGCATATGGCATGTCGTATGCGCCATTGCCTCGCTCCCGGGCAGCATTACTTGCACCACCCATCCCAAGAGAACGTCTATGCAGAGCGACTCAGGTCACACGACCTCCGTCTGGATGGCTACCACCGAAGTCCCGCAATTTCAGGCGCTGACACAGGATCTCCGCACCAATGTCTGCGTAGTAGGCGCTGGAATCGCCGGAATGACCACCGCGTACCTCCTCGCGCGCGCGGGCCGCGCGGTTGTGCTCATAGATGATGGACCGATGGGCGGTGGAGAAACGAGCCGCACCACCGCCCATCTCACTGCGGCCCTGGACGATCGCTATTACAACATTGCCGCGATGCACGGCGAGGAAGGAGCAAAACTCGCTGCCGAGAGTCACATGTCGGCAATCCATCGCATCGAGACGATCGCCTCGATGGAAGACATTGACTGCGATTTTGAGCGTGTCGAAGGCTACCTCTTTCTCGGCGGCGACAGCGAGCGAAAGGAGCTCGAGCAGGAGCTCGAGGCAACGCATCGCGCTGGAATCAACGACACCCAGCTTGTCGATCGTATTCCGTTCAGCTTCTGGGACAGCGGGCCGGCCCTTCGCTTTCCGCGCCAGGCAACCTTTCATCCGCTCAAGTACCTGAAGGGTCTGGCGCGGGCGATTCTTCGCGATGGAGGAAAGATCTACTCGGGCGTTCACGCCGAGAAAATCGAGGACGGAGAACCGGCACGCGTAACGACGAGTGAAGGACACGTGATCAGCGCTGACAACGTGGTGGTCTGCACCAACACTCCTGTCAACGACTGGCTGATCATCCACAGCAAACAAGCCGCGTACCGCACCTACGTTATCGGAGTGCGTGTTCCGCGCGGCTCGGTTCCGCACGGGTTGTACTGGGACACACCCGATCCTTATCACTACATCCGCGTGCAACAGGCCGAGGACAGCTCTGGAAACGAGCTCGATCACGAGATTCTGATCGTCGGAGGTGAGGATCACAAGACCGGTCAGGCAGACGATATGGCGGAGCGGTTTACTCGCCTCGAGAAGTGGACCCGCGAGCGTTTCCCGATGATCGAGCGTGTCGAGTACCGCTGGTCAGGGCAGGTGATTGAGCCGGTCGACTACATGGCGTACATCGGCAAGAACCCCGGCGGTGATGAGCACATCTACATCGCCACCGGTGACTCCGGAAACGGGATGACTCACGGAACAATCGCTGGCATTATCCTCAACGAGCTGGTACAGGGGAGAAAGCACCAGTGGGCGAGACTCTACGATCCGTCCCGCGTCAAGATTCGCGCGACTCCGGAGTACTTGAAAGAAAACGTGAACGTCGCCGAACAGTACAAGGATTATTTCACAACCGGCGATGTTGGTGATGTTGCCGCCATCAAGCCGGGTGACGGGGCGGTAATCGGCCGTGGTCGCGGTAAAATCGCCGTGTATCGCGACGAGCGCGGGAATCTCCACCAGCGTTCAGCCATCTGCACTCACCTTTACTGCATCGTGCATTGGAACGGAACCGAGAAGACCTGGGACTGTCCGTGCCATGGATCGCGATTCGATCCGTACGGCAAGGTCGTCAATGGTCCCGCTATAGTCGGGCTTTCTCCTGTTGGCTCGGAGCCGAAGCAGGAGGAAAAGAGGAAGAAACAGAAGAAGGCCGGATCGAAGCGGTGACCTTGTGAGTCTTGCCATCATCCGCGAGAGGAACTGCTTTTTCGACCCGCTGCCCGTCTACCGTCAGCTCCGTAGCCCCACGCTGCAGACCATTGGGGTTCTCCACTCTTATCACGTAGGTCGATGACCTGAACCGGTATTCGACGGTGAACTCCTTCCAGTTCGCCGGAATGCATGGTTCGATGTACAGAAGCTCGCCTCGCTGCTGAAATCCGAGTATCGCCTCGAGAGCGATCCGATACATCCAGCTGGCCGAACCCGTGTACCACGTCCAGCCACCGCGACCAAGATGCCCCTTGGCCGTATAAACATCGGCTGCGACAACGTACGGTTCGACTTTGTAGATATCGACTGCCTGCGGGCTATCCGCGTGCGTTATCGGATTGAGCATTTGGAAGAGCTCGAGTGCCCGGTTCCCGTCTCCCTGTAGCGCCGTCGCGAGCACTGCCCACAGCGCGGCGTGTGTGTACTGCGCGCCGTTTTCCCGCACGCCGGGCAAGTATCCTTGGATATATCCTGGATCGTGCGTCGTCTTGTCGAACGGTGGCGTCAGCAGCATGATGAGGCGCGCATCCTCTCGAACGAGATACTTGTTGAGCGACTGCATCGCGATGCGCGTGCGTTCGGGTTTCCCCGCTCCCGAAATCACACTCCAGCTCTGCGCAATCGAGTCGATCTTGCACTCATCGCTGGTGCGTGAACCCAGCGGTGATCCATCGTCGAAGTACGCGCGCCGATACCATTCCCCATCCCACGCTGATCCCTCGACTGCTTCAGCGTATTCGTCGGCTTTGGTGAGCAGCTCGTCGCGCACGGTCGAATCCCGCCTGCTGTCGGCGTGGACCGCGAACTTGCGCAGCGTGGTGATGAGGAACCACGCCAGCCACACGCTCTCTCCTTTCCCTTCGATTCCGACTCGATTCATTCCATCGTTCCAGTCACCGCTGCCGATGAGCGGCAGCTCGTGTACTCCCTTGGTGCACGCTCTTCTGAGCGCGCGAACGCAATGGTCGTAGATGCTGCCGACCTCCGGTGACACCTTCGGCAAATCATAGATCTCGTGCTCGTCCGGATTGAGCTGCCGCATCATGAGGTACGGCACCTCGACGTCGAAGATTTCGCGGTCGCACGCGACGTTCACGTAATGATCGATGACGTATGGGAGCCACACGAGATCATCCGAAAACCGGGTCCGGACGCCACGACCGCTGTGCGGATGCCACCAGTGCTGGACATCGCCTTCGACGAACTGACGCGATGCCGCGCGAATGATGTGCTCTCTCGCTATTTGGGGCTCCGAATAGACAAACGCCATTACATCCTGCAGCTGGTCGCGGAATCCGAACGCGCCGCTCGATTGATACAGCGCGGAGCGGGCCCACATCCGGCACGAGAGTGCCTGGTATAGCGCCCAGCGATTCACCATCAGGTCGAACGTTGGCTCGGGCGTTTTCACCTTGATGGTTTCGAGTCTCCTCTCC
>CATPBD010000080.1 GCA_955652265.1 uncultured Gemmatimonadaceae bacterium
CTTCGGAAGCACTCTGAGTGGCGCGAAGGAGATGTTGCCGCGCGAGAAGCGCTGCGCCCGCGCCACCGACAGCGGCTTGAGGGACGCGCTCGGTCAGGCGTATGTGGCGCAATACTTTACTCCAGCCGCGAAACAGCGCGCCCTGGAGATGGTCCACAACCTCGAGTCAGTATTCCACGACCGCATCCTGACGTTGGGCTGGATGACGGATACGACAAAGACACAGGCGGAAACGAAGCTCGGCGCATTCACCAACAAGATCGGCTATCCGGACAAGTGGCGCGATTACTCGAGCCTCAACATCCAGCCCGGGCCGTTCCTCAACAATGTTCTGGCTGTTCGCCAGTACGAGCGCCGTCGGAACCTGGCGAGAATCGGCCAGCCGGTCGATCGCACCGAATGGGGCATGACGCCTCCCACCGTCAACGCGTACTACAGTCCGCAGATGAACGAGATCGTGTTTCCGGCAGGCATTCTCCAGCCTCCCTTCTACGATCCCAACGCCGACGATGCCGTGAACTACGGCGGCATGGGAGCGGTGATCGGACACGAGATGACGCACGGGTTCGACGATCAGGGTGCGCAGTTCGATGCTCAGGGTAACCTCAAGAACTGGTGGAGCCCTTCCGATCTCGAGAAGTTCAAGCGCGGAACGGGACTCGTCGCGTCTCAGTTCGACTCGTACACCGTTCTCGACGGCGTGCACGTGAACGGCAAGCTCACCCTCGGTGAAAATCTGGCCGATCTCGGCGGGCTGTCGATTTCGTACGCAGCGCTGGAGAAAGCCCTCGCACAGAAGGGCCGCCCCGGCAACATCGACGGGTTTACGCCAGAGCAGCGCTTTTTCCTGGCGTGGGCGCAGATCTGGAGAGCCAACAGCACTCCGGAGGCGGTGCGACTGCGCATCAACACCGACCCGCATTCTCCGGGAGAGTGGAGGACCAATGGCCCACTCTCGAACCTGCCGCAATTCGCGGCTGCGTTCGGCTGCAAGGCAGGAGACCCGATGGTGCGCGACGAATCGGTTCGACCCGTGATCTGGTAGGCTGGACTGAGCGCTGTGGAAAAGAGGCGCGGGCTCAGCCGGTGCCTCTTTTCTTTTGCGGTCCCGACGTGGCGCGCACTCGGACTCCGCGACTAACTTGCACAGATGACCGCCCGCAGCTTCTTCTACCGAGAGACCGAGGGAATTCGCGTCACCGTCCGGCCTGTCTATCTGCGCGATCATTCCGAGCCGTCACAAAGCCATTACGTCTTCGCCTACTTCGTTCGTATCGAGAACGTTGGGGGCATGGCCGCTCAGCTGCTCACACGCCGGTGGCTGATTCACGACTCTGTTGGCGATGGCGTGGACACCGAAGTAATAGGGGAAGGGGTCGTCGGCGAGCAGCCGACCATAATGCCTGGCGGGGTGCACGAGTATCAGAGCTTCTGCATCCTGAAATCGGGGGAAGGCTGGATGGAGGGTCACTACGGTCTTCTGCGTCAGGATGGAACGTCGTTCGAGGCCGCGATTCCACGCTTCATACTGAGCGCCAGCGAGTCGACGAGTCTCCCATCGTAAGCCGCGCACGACAGTTGCTTCGTTCTCGGCCGTGAGCCGCATACACGACATCTCGGTTCCGATCCGCTCTGGCGGACTCGTCTATCCGGGGAATCCGGAGATCGAGATCACTTTACAACAGGCAGTCGCCAAGGGCGCCGGAGCCAACGTTTCTTCTATTCGCTTCGGCTCACACACGGGCACGCACGCGGACGCGGCGCGTCATTTCTTTGACGACGGTCAGAGTGTCGACAAGATTCCACTCGAGCGCCTCATCGGGCCGGCGCTTCTTCTCAGCTTTCCCGAGGATCTCCGGGCAATCGGAGCCACGGATCTCCGTAACCACGATCTCAAAGGGCGGACACGGATTCTTCTCCGTACGCGGAACTCGGCGCTGCTCTCACAAAAGCAATTCGTAAAGGACTACACCTACCTTGCCCCTGACGGCGCGCAATACCTCGTAGATAACGGCGTCGAGCTAGTTGGAATCGACTATCTATCGATCGAACAGTTCCACTCCGGGCACCACATGACGCACCGCATTCTGCTGGGGCGATCGGTGGTTATCCTGGAGGGCCTCGATCTCTCCGCTCCGTCGCCTGGGGAATACCAGCTCGTTTGTCTCCCTCTTCGGATCGAAGCGTGTGATGGTGCTCCCGCGCGCGCGGTGCTGATCGAGTGATTACGATCCGACACATTTTTTTCGATATCGGTGGAGTGCTTGGCAGCAACGGCTGGGACCGTGAGCAACGGGACCGCGCGGTTCAGCGCTTCAAACTCGATCCCGAAGATTTTCAGTATCGCCATCAAGAAGTGATCAATGAGTGGGAAGAAGGCCGCATCACCATCGATGAATACCTCGCCATCACCGTCTTTTGTGTGCCGAGGAATTTCTCCCGCCAGGAATTCATCGAGTTCATGTACTCACAGAGCGTTCCCCACGAAGACGTGGTGAGCATTGCGCGCGCTCTCACGGGACATTCCCGGTACACGCTCATGACGCTCAACAATGAGGCCGATGAACTGAACCGCTACCGGATCAAGAAGTTCGGGATTTCAGAGATCTTCGAGGCATTTCTCTCATCTTGCTGGCTCGGCGTTCGGAAGCCAACGCCGAAGTTCTTTGAGCGCGGACTGGGGATCGCGCAGGCCGAGCCTGCCACCTCGCTATTCATAGACGACCGGCAGCAGAATATTACTTCCGCGACCGCCTGCGGAATGAGCTGTATTCTTTTCAGATCAGCACCACAGTTACGCTCCGACCTGGAGCGCCTTCTCGGTCTCGAACTTCCCGGAGCATAGGCAATGCGCTTGGCGATGATCGGCCTCGGCCGAATGGGCGGCAACATGTCGGAGCGATTGATGAAGGGCGGCCATGAAATGGTCGTCTACGATCGCGCCCCAGACGCGGTGCAGCGGTATGTGTCGCAGGGCGCAAAGGGAGCAAGCAGTCCTGCCGAGATCACCTCAAAGCTCAAGCCGCCCCGCATCGTCTGGATCATGGTTCCCGCAGGCAACCCGGTCGACGACACGATTGCGACTCTTCTCCCGGGTCTGGGAAAGGGGGACGTCATCATCGATGGCGGAAACTCCAACTACCGCGATTCCATGCGCAGAGCAGCCGAGCTGCAAGGCAAGGGAATTCACTTTGTCGATTCAGGC
>CATPBD010000081.1 GCA_955652265.1 uncultured Gemmatimonadaceae bacterium
CGAGTCGCTCTCTGTCGGTCTCATTGTCGGCGGGTCTATCGTGATTCCGCATCTTCGGCGTGCTGTGGATCGATGGTCTAAGTTGGAGTCTTTGGCGAACTAGGCATCGTGGTGCGCGTCTTCGGAAAGTCCATCGCGCGGGGTCGGCGAGGGGTGTCCTCTCCGCGACAACGCCCGCTCGGGCGGAGCCCCTAACAACGCTCCCTCGCTCCGCTCGGTCGCGGGTCTCCTAGTCGCTCGCTGAATGTCGCCTGCGAGGACACCCCTCGCCTCCCTGGGTCGAGATCATTCACTGCGCAGCACGATGCTAATGCGCCCGACTCCAACTCAGACCATCGATCCACAGCACGCCGAAGATGCGGAATCACGATAGACCCGCCGACAATGAGACCGACAGAGAGCGACTCGAAGATCTCGGCACGGGAGACTCGCTCCTCCGCGCAGCGGGTGAGATGATACGTGACGCAATCATCGCACCTCAGCACCAGCGACGCGACGAGGCCGAGGAGCTCCTTGGTCTTGACGTCGAGCGCGCTGGCTTCTCAGGTGCGGGTGTCGAGCGCAAAGAACCGGTTGATAACGAGGTTCCCTTCGTTGAGAATCTCGACGTTAAAACGCTGGCGGAATTGGACGAAGTCCTCGAGCGAAGCACCATGCTCGTGCGGAACGTTCGCGCGGCGCTGTATCGACGATGAGGGGACCGACTTCGCCTGCTTCCGCTTCGGAGTCTTCCGAGTCAAAACTTCCACCCCTTCAATGTCTTGATTGCCTTCTCCAACGCACTCCGCTGATCCGGACGCTCGGCTCTGGTGAGAAGATCCTCGTACGTGTCGATCGCCAGATCGACGGCTTCGTAATCGTGCTCGGCACCGGCCAGACTCGCGGCGTTGTCGGCGAGATTCGCCTTCGCCAGGTCGTCGAGCGGGAATCGTTTGGACACCTGCTGCCACCGCGCCACACGCTCCCGGGGATTGGATTCGGCGAGCGCCCACAAGTGCCACGCAGCCCTGTTTTCCGAATCGGACGCGATCGCCCGCGACGCGAGGTCGCCCACCGCCTCGGGACCGGCACCGATCAGCCAGTAATGGTTGGCAAGCGCAACCAGTGCCTTCGCATCGTCAGGACGCTCGGCGACCGCGCGCTCGAGAACGGGCAGCGGATCAACAAGCTCTTCGCTCGGTTGAGACGCGTGGGGCTCAGTCATGTGTGTGACGGGTGACGGCTCGGTCATGCGTGTGAGAAAGATGCGGCTCAGTCGTCTAACTATGTGCAAGGATAGAAAGGTATAACCGACTTTCTTGCACCTCTCAAACCTGCGGCCGTGGAAAGCTGACAGCATCCAGAGCGGCGGTTACCAAAAAATCCCGGGCTGGCGAGGGGAGCTGTACCACGACTTGGAGCGATCCGTAGGATCGTCTCTAAATCCGAAGCATCCGCGTTCAAAGCTCCCTGCTTCCGTATTGTAAGCGCAAAGCTAACGGGGAGTCCCGAATCCGAAGCAGTACGCTGGACAATATGCGTACAGCGCCGTACCATTCAACTTGTTGCTGGACATTTCCGGCGGTCGATAGTACCATTCTTGCACGAGCGCAGCTCTGGTAGCGCGCCATTCCAAACAGAATAAGGTTCCGGATTTCGCGTGAGTTCTGTCCGCGGTCCCCGTGAGCCATTCGAGCAGCACTTTTCTTCTCAGCCACACCACAACTGCATGAGCGAACGCCGACGTCCTTTTCGTCGCGGCCGGCGCAGCCGTCCGTCCGGCAATCAACCACTTTCTCCCGAATCCTACGGTGACGTCGATCCGTATCTGGAGCCAATGGACCCCTCAACACCAACACCCGACGAGGCACAGATCCCCGATGCACGCGATAATATGACATCACCCGTACTTCCAACTCCCGTCCCCAACCCTGCCCCCGCGCCTGAGTCTTCAGCGGCGCCAGACTCCGAATCGAATTCTGCACCCCCTCCCCCGCCAATCGCGCCTCCTCAAGGTGCGGCCAATGGATCGGGTACGACCGGTGCTCCGCAACAGCAATACAATCCCCAGACAATGGGTGGCGGCCAGCAGCGGGATGCCAATCAGCAGCGTCATCCCGGCGAGCGGGATCATCGTCACAATGGGCGCCGCGGCCGCAACCAGCGTGGACGCGGAAGACAGCGGCAGCAGCAGCAGCCGAATGCGCCGCGCGGCGAACAGGCTCAGCGCGCGCCGATGGCTCCAGTCGTTCCCGACGGCGAGACCACAGGCTGGTTCGATCCACAGCGCGAAGGCGGCTTCATCCGCCGAGCCGCGAACAGCTATCTCGCGGAGCCCGGCGATGCCTACGTGCCGACCCAGGTCATGCGTCAGTACATGCTGCGCCGCGGCGACCAGGTACTCGCCACCACCGGACACGATCATCGCAATCGCGTAGTCGTCGTCGATGTCAAAGAGATCAATGGAGCCAGCCCGGACGAGGCGGCAAGGCGCCCTGATTTCGGATCGCTCATCGCCTCGTATCCGGAGCGTAAGCTCAAACTCGAAACAGGCCGGCCCGCCAAGGGCGGACCCGAGCTTACACGCAGGGCAATCGATCTCATCGCGCCAATCGGCTACGGCCAGCGCGCACTGATCGTGGCTCCCGCCCGCGCGGGAAAGACGATGCTGCTCCAGGCGATCGTCGAAGGCGTGGCAATCAACCACCCGCAGGCAGCCCTCCTTGTTCTGCTCGTTGACGAGCGTCCCGAGGAAGTCAGCGAGATGATTACCTGGGGCTATGGCGAGGTAGTTGCCTCCAGCTTCGACATGCCCGCGGTACGCCACACGGACGTAACCGAGATGGTTCTCGAGCGGGCACGCCGACTCGTGGAGCTAGGCAAGGATGTCGTCATCGTCTTGGATTCCATCACTCGTATGGCCCGCGCCTACAACACCGTGGAGCGCGGCACCGGCCGCACGCTGTCCGGCGGACTGGATTCTTCCGCAATGGCGAAACCAAAGGCATTCTTCGGCTCCGCGCGGTCGGTGGCTCCTGAGCACGGCGGCGGTTCGCTCACCATCATCGCGACCGCGCTCGTCGAAACCGGATCGCGCATGGACGACGTCATCTTCGAGGAGTTCAAGGGCACCGGCAATTGCGAGATCAAGCTCGATCGTTCGCTTTCCGAGAAACGGATCTTCCCCGCCATCGACGTTGCGACCAGCGGCACGCGTCGTGAAGACAAGCTCTTCCGTCCTGATCAGCTAGAACATGTCTACACACTCAGACGCGGTCTTCAGCAAATGCCATCCAGCTCGGCGATGGAATGGCTCATCAAGCGCATCGCTGCGACGCCAAGCAACGACGCGCTGCTGGAAGGCCTCTAGACGGTCCCGCTCGCCACTGACGCGTATCTCGGTAGTCCTCGCCGGCGCCCTCTTCCTCGCTCCGGCAGCACTCACTTCACAGAACACAGCACCAACGACACCAAGCCGGCCTGAAGTAGTCAACGTCACGCTCGATGGCGTGAAGGCAATGAAGAAGGCCGACCTGTTGCAGAACATCTACACCACGGCTTCGTACTGCAACAGCTTCATCCTCAAGCCATTCTGCTGGATCAGCAAGGCCCACTACTTCTACACCCGGAAATATCTCGACCACAAGGAGCTCCAGCGCGATGTGCTTCGCCTCCGCATTTTCTACTGGAAGCGGGGCTACCACGAGACGGAGATCGACACCGCGGTAGCAACACGTGGTCATAACCAGGTGGGGGTCACCTTCTCCATCAAGGAAGGGCCGCCCATTCTCGTTTCGAACGTCATCGTCAGCCAGCCCGCCGCGCTGCTGACGCAACGAGAGATCAACAAGTACGTCGGGATCGCGAAGGGCGGCCCGCTGAATCTGATAATGATGGATTCATCGCGGTTTTTCCTGCAGGCAAGGCTGTTCGACAAGGGATACGCCGATGCTGAAGTCGACACCTCGGTAGTCGTCGACACCGCTGCGCGCACCGCGGTGGTGAAGTTCACACTCAATCCGAAGTATCAGACGACCGTCGAGGACATAGTCATCAGCGGCAACGACGGTGTCAGCGACCGCACGATCAGGAAATCTCTCACCTTCAAGATCGGCGACATCTTCCGCCGCTCGGAGATGCTGCGCAGCCAGAGAGCGCTTTACGAATCGAATCTCTTCAGACGCGCGGCGATCGAGCCAAGGCCTCCGATCGACATCGCCACGCCCGATTCGGCGAAGGTGATCATCGTCACTGTGCAGGAGGCGCCACCGCGCGAGGCGCACCTGAGCGCCGGATTCAATACCGTCGACTTCGTCCAGGTCGAGGGACGGTTCACGCATTACAACTTCATGGGTAGCGCCCGCCGGCTGGACATGCAGGCGGCGGTCGGAAATCTCCTCGCCAGCTCGCTCAACGGGCGTGGCATTTTCCGGAATGTTTCAGTTCCGCAGAACAGCAGCCTGGGGCGGTATTTCGTTCCTACTTACAACGCGAGCATCGATCTCCGGGAGCCCTGGTTCGGCTCGCCCCACAACGAGCTCGCGCTGAGTCTGTTCTCCCACCGGCGCAGCGCGCCCGGGATCTACATCGACCGCGGTTACGGGACGAGTCTCACCTTCACGCGCGAGCTCCTCGAGCGGGCGCCGGCGAGCGTCAACTATCGATTCGAGATCAGCAGGGTCGATGCAGGCGATGTCTACTTCTGCATCAACTACGGAGTCTGCGACGTCCCCACCCTCGATGCGCTGCGCGGAAATCAAAAACTCTCGCCATTCTCGATTACGTCCTCGATCGATCGCACCAACGATCCATTCTCGCCGACTACCGGATACCGGGTCAACGGAGGCGTGGAGCACGCGTCGACATACACTTTCTCGGATTTCCGGTACAATCGCGCGACAGCCGACGCCGCCGCCTTCCACCAAATGAGAAAACGCGGCGCGATCGGCGCGCACGTGCGAATCGGTTGGGTGAATTCACTCGGCAGCACTACCCAGGCGGTTGGCGTTGCCACGTCGCTGGGCGGTGGAATTTTGCATCCGAGAAAGAGATTCTACGCCGGCGGCTCGCACTCGGTGCGTGGCTTTGGAGAGAATCAGCTCGGCCCCCGCGTGCTCACAGTTCCGATAGGCACGCTTCAGGCTTACGACAGCCTGAACGCCGCCTGCAAATCGGGAACCGATGTAACTACCTGCAACCCCAACGCTGCCGGACTCAAGGATCTTTATTTCGAGCCGAGGCCCCTCGGTGGAAATTTCGTGGCCGAGGGAAGCGTAGAGGCGCGCTTTCCGGTGTGGCAGCAGCTGTTTGGCGCGGTATTCGTTGATGGGGGAATGGTAAGCCAGAGGACCACTCCCGACCTCCCCAAGCGAAGGGCGGCCGTAACCCCGGGCTTTGGCTTCCGCTACCGCTCACCTGTAGGCCCCATTCGTGCCGATATAGGGTTCAACCCCGGGACTACGGAGTCACTCCCGGTTGTAACCGAGAGCACCGTGAATGGCCAGAAGACGCTCGTCACCTTGCAGCAGCGCCGCATCTACGCGCCCACTAAAGGGGGCGGAATCCTCA
>CATPBD010000082.1 GCA_955652265.1 uncultured Gemmatimonadaceae bacterium
GATCAACATCCCGCCCCGCGCTAGTCAGCGCCGTCAACAGCTGCATTGTATTCTGCGGGTGGACGTTATCATCCATCATCGAGTGGATGAGGAGAAGATTCCCGCGCATCTTCGGCGCCTGCTCGATCGGCGCGCTCTCGATCTAGCCGTTGAGGTTGCCATTGAGGAGGCACATGTAGCGCTCGCTGTAGATGGTGTCGTAGAGACGCCAATCGCCCACCGCCGAATTGGCAACGCCAACCGGGAACAGCTCGGGATACATCTCCATCGTGTACACCACACTGTAACCGCCGTAACTGGTGCCGGTGATCGCGCCCCGCTTGGGATCGACGTAACTCTGCTTGGCTAGATACCGGGCAGTTTCGGCGAAATCGAGCGCTTCGTACTTGCCGAGCTGTTTGTAGACGACCTTCATGAACGCGCTGCCGTAATTGCCGTTCCCGCGGTTGTTGACGTCCACGACGATGTAGCCTTCCTGCGCCAGCCACTCGGTCCAGCCGCTCGTGGCGAACGCGTCGTATACATCCTGCGAGCCGGGACCGCCGTAGACGGAAAAGACGACCGGGTACCGCTTGTTCGGATCGAACGGAACGGGCTTCACCATGCTGGCGTCGATGTGAACACCGTCCGATGTCGTAAACGAGAAGATCTCCGCAGGTGAGTACGCGTGAGTGGCTAGCCAGTTGGTCGCCGCCGCGTTGTTCTCCAGCGTACGGAGCTTATCGCCCGACGCGGACCAAAGCTCCACCTGAGCCGGTTGATGCACCGACGAATAGCGGTCGAGGAAGTACGTCGCGGCCGGCGACATGTTGATCCGATGAGTGCCCTCTGCCATCGTGATGCGCCGCTTATTCGACCCGTCGAACCGGATGGAATAGAGCTGCCGCTGAAGTGGCGAGACTTCGGTGGAGACGTAGTAGATCGTCTGCTGGTTGGCGTCACTTCCTACGATGCGCGTCGCGCTCCAGTTCCCGCGCGTCACCTGGTTGATCAGCTTGCCAGCGTAGTCGTAGCGGTAGAGATGCTGAAAGCCATCGCGATCGGAGAGCCAGAAAAACTCGGTCGAGGCCGCCGGGAACGAGATGAAGTCGTTCACCCCCGCGAAAAAATCGTAGACATCGATCCAGGTCTTGGATGTCTCCGTCATCACCTGTCGCCTGCCACCCGTTTTCACGTCGAAGAAAAAGACCTTCATCGCGTTCTGCGGGCGATTGAGCGTCATCACCGCCAGCGTATCCGGGCGGCTCGTCCAGTAGACGCGCGGGATGTAGAACTCTCCCCGTTCACCGGTGTCGAGCCAGGTACTCGTTCCCGTCGCGACGTTCACGACTCCTATCCGGACGGTCGCATTGGAATCGCCCACCTGCGGAATGCGGATCTTCTCCCACTTCTGGTGGAGTCCCGAATAGTCTGACAGCTGAACCGCCGGCTCGGCGGAGTCATTCAATTGCCAATACGCTATGTAGCGGCTGTCGGGCGACCACTTCCACGCCTGCGCGAAGCCGAACTCCTCCTCATAGACCCAGTCGAAGTGACCGTTGTATACGTGCTCGGATGCATCGCGCGTGAGGCGCTTTTCCGTGTGGCTCGAAAGATTCGTCACGTACATGTCGCCATCGCGCTCGAAGCCGAGCATCCCACCGTTCGGCGAGAGCTCGGCCGTGCGTGCTCCCGTGGTAGCGAGCTGCAAGCTCCGATCTGAGAGCGAGTAGATGTAGAAATCCGATATCCCGGAATTCCGATAGAGCTGCTGGAAATTTGTCTGGAAGACCAAGTGCTTCGAGTCCTGCGCCCACTGGAACGAATCGTAGGTGAATGGCTGGTTCGTGCCCGGCAAGGTGAGTCCGGCGGTCGTGAACAGGGTCGTCTCTTTGCCGGTCGGGGGATCGTACGCGCGAATCACGGGAGCGTTCGTGCGCGGATCACGGTCGGTGTACGAGTATCGTCTTCCTCCTTCGATCCAGTTCACGTTCCGGGGTCCCTGACGACCACTGAGAATGCCTCCCGCCTGAAGCGCCTCGTCGAGGCTCGAGAAACGCTGCTTCTCCTGGGCGCCGGCAACGAAAGGAAGGCAGAGGACGAGCGCGACGAAGCAGAGCCTGGAGGTTCTATGCATTTGTGAATTGGGTTGATGAAGGCAGGGCAGCGCCCGAGCGAGGCGGCTCAGGCGCTTCGCTTTGCCTGAGGATCAAGGCTTTCTTCTTCGCACTTCCGGCAAGAGACAACGCCGCGGAAAGTGCAGATGATGCAAATGAATGTCCCGCAATTCGCGCACGGGTAGCCTTCTGAGGCACGCTCTTCGTTCTGGCATGATCTGCAAATCATTGCATCTCGTTCGCGGAGGAGGAGCTGGCGCATTGTCGATTTTCCTTTCGCGATCCGAGTGAGGGAGGATCAGGGGAACATCCGGGAGTGCTGAATTTATATTACGGGCCGCATTTCACAACGCGTTTCGCGGCTTGAAGCCATATCGACAGTCGGTCCGGCCCCGCTTCAGCCCAGCCGTCAGGCACTGGTGCGAGCCGTCGCTTCTCCCCTTCGCCCTCGAAGCAGAGCCAGCCGTCGCTGTATTCGCTGGCCACGGCGACTCGTCGGAATGGCCCCCTACGCCGCTCGGAGGTGCGTCGCCGATCAAGCTCACCCTGGAAGGCGCTGGCCCCGGCCGATGACGCCCGTCGGTCGACCCTTCGTCTCTCCGCCGCGGCAGGGGTCACCAGCCATACCTCCCACCGTTTGCCCGTCGTATCGAGAAAGGTCCGATAACTCACCCAGGTCCTCCGTCGCCGGTCATGCGCCAAGGGTCTGTGCTCATGTTTTCTGCTTTGCAGGGCGGGTGCCAGAAACCGGCTTTCTCGATCCGAGTTTTCTTTCAATTGTTTAGCAAACGTACGTATTTTCTTGCTCCCGATCGTGTTTGCGGGATTAACGAGCGTCCAGTTTTTTCCCGGCGTCGAGATGGTCGAAATTGAGAATGACGTTGAAGACGAGGAAATAGCTGCCGATGGTCTCGCCGCGCCACAACGGGTTGTTGGCGAAGAGAATCACGTGGCCCCTGCCCAGCGGTGCATCCACCACCACCGGTCTCTGGGCGACGTCGGTGCCATCCAACAGTCCGGACGCGAGCAGGTCGCGTTGATCACTGAACCGCAGCACCACCCGAGGCCGTAGCGCGGGCGGAATGATGTTCAGCGGATTGCGAAGTTGTTCATCGGTGACGGGCGCCGCCTGCCACGGCTGCACCGGCTTCCGTTGCGGAACATCGTGTCCCGGATCAAGCGCGAGTCTTCCCTGCGGAACGTCGACATCCTCGGTTGTCCCGCGTCCAGTCGGACGGGCATTGGCGGAATCCGGGAAGCGACCACCACGGGTGCCCAGAACGTTGGTAATGCTGAAGCTCGAACCATCGTCACTGTAGACGGCCAAGCTGTCGCGAATCCCGTATGCGATCGGGCTCGAGTCGTCCACTACTTTTGTGCGCAACAGGCTTCCAACGACGTGGAGCCGCGGTGGCTGATTGGTCGAGACTCCGCTCGCCAGGCCAAACGTCACCGCCATGTCGGCCGTGTTCTCGACCGTGACCAGCGCGCCGCCGTTCTTTACGAACCCTACCAGATTATTAACTCCGTTCAACCCAAGACCCGGACGAATGTCATCCGTCTCGTCGACGGCAATGTTAGGGGTGAGGTCTGTCTTCTTCCATGGCATCGGATTCCGCCACATGGGCAGGCCGGCCACGATCGTCTGCGGACTGCCGCCTCCGGGCGGAAAGAGAATCACATCGTATTTTGCGTTCAGGTTCGGATCCTTCGCCACGTCCTGAACGCTGATGTAGGCGTACGGAATGTGAAGGAAATCGAATCCCTGCCGCCACCAACCTTCCGTCTGGGTGTTGAGCCAGGTGTGCAGGATTGCGACGCGTGCCGCCCGCGCCGGATGTGTCGCGACCGTGGGAGCCGCAGCGAGCGCATAGACTTTGAGCCCGAGATCCGCAGCTGCCTTGTCTAGATCGCCTGCTCCGACGCGCCGGACAATAAATGAGCCTCTCCCGAACTTCTGGTCTGCCGCCTCGAACGGCTGCTCGGCGATCTGGAAGTCGGCATCCTTGAATCGGTATCTGAGCGTCGCCAGAGCGTTATCCGCGTTGTGCTCGATCGCGAATGCGCCGCCAGCTCCAATAACTCCTCCGCTCGCTTTGATCTCCCCGCTAACCGCTTCCATCGGAACCGCGAGAACTTTCGCGTCCGTAACACGATAGCAGCGAACCGCAAAACTCTCGGGAAATGTCCAGCCCGTATCGTCGTACGGAGTCCGCTGTGGGTCGGTCGGACTCCAGTACTGGTAATCGAGCAAAGCGTCGGCGATGCGCGAGTACGGTTGGTCCATGCGAATGATGTAGCTGCCGGCTGGAAACTGTCGCGGCTCCATTCGAGGTACGGACAGAGGCAGAGTGTCGTAGGGATTTATCGGTGGTGGAGCGTTGGCCGTTCTCGCCATCTCACTCGGCCGCGTGCTGTCGGCGGACCGCGCGAAATCCGCCGGCCTGGTGCTGTCCGCCGGTCTCCCGCCTGGCGTTGCACCGGCAGCGCCAGCCGGACGCGAACGCGGGATGGAGACCATCACTGTGAATGGCGTCGTTGCGCGGGAGATCTCGACGTGCTGCTTCTGCAGAATCCTGAGCAGCTCAGCCTGTGCGCCCGGACGTCGATCGTCGGCGGGCAACACGTAGGCAGCCGGACCTTCGGTGCGCGCCTTGAGAACCGACCGCTTGCTCTTCTCCCAGAAATTCTCGAGGAACTGCTCGCGGTTGTTCGCGAAGTAGCTGAGCGAGACGAGCAATCCGGTCTGCTCGTAATTGTTGTTGTTGCGGAGTGACCACTTTACCCGTGGCAGAGGTGGATCCTGTCTGTACCAGGTGCGCGCTGTTTCCGTCGGAGAGAGCGTGCGCTCGACGGTCTCCGCCGTTCCCCCATTTCCGAACGTCTCATAGAGGCGGCTGATCCCGTTGTGGGTGGCCGCCATGAACATCAGATAGCCGGGCGACCACGTGTCGAAATTGCCGTGGGTGAACACGCCCGGCATGCCAAGCCGCGTCATCTCCTGCACGTTGTTCCAGCCTAGCATCTGCCATTCGTTGGTGAGGAGAGGATCGAGCCAGGCGTTGTACGGACCGTCGCCAACGGTGTTGTCGTAGAGGTACGGAACGGATTCATGCAGATCGTGAAGGACCTGCGCCTTCCAGTCGAGATACGTGTCGAGGACGTTCTGCGACAGCTTGAGCGTCAGCGCCATCGCGTCACGGTTGTTGTCGTGACCGACGTAGTGTCCCCAGTAAAGAAGCGGTGGATAGGTCTCTCCGGGATGCGCCATGTGCCAGCGGAAGATGTCTACCTCGCGATCGCGCCCGTCCACTTCCACGATCGGAGTGATGAGCGTGATTAGATGGTCGCGGATGTTTCTGATGTACGGGCTCTCATCAACCGCGAGGCGGTAGGCCAGCTCCATCAGCGCCGTTGGCGCGCCGGATTCAGGAGAATGGATCGCGCCCGTGATGTAATAGACCGGAGTCGTGTGTGTGACGAGCCGCGCTGCTTCTGCATCGTTCATGTTGATGCTGCGCGGATCCGCGAGCCTGGCCAGGTTCGCCTTGTTCTGCTCCAGATTTGCGAACAGCGATTCCGAAGCGACGGCGACCGCGATCATCTCGCGTCCTTCCTCCGTTTTGCCGATCGAATACACTCTCACGCGTGGACTCGCCTTGGCGAGCATTCGCATGTAGGTGTAGACCTCCTTCGAGTACGGCAGATTGTTGCGGGCACCAGCGATGTCTCCGATCACGGCTTTCGGAGTGGGGACTGTCGACGAGGCGGGGAGATAGTCGACGAGCGACGAGAGGAAGAACGGCTCCGTCGTGTATTCGCGGATCTTTCGCGTGTACTCTTCGTCGATTGGTTGATTCGGATCGCGGCCGGGACGTGTTGCGGAAGGCCCGGGCTCGCTCGCACTAACCGGTAGAGGCGGAGAAGAGGCCTGCGCGTGACCGGTCGCCGGAGAAGCGGCAAAAAACAGTATCAGAACAAATGCTGATGGTTGAGATGTCCGTCTCATCTGAGAGCCCCGGTGGCAATCACTTGAGCTCGATCTTTCCGAGCCGGCTGATGCCGCTCAGAGCGAGCCAGATTCTGTTTCGCGTGCTGTCGACGGAGATGTTTCGAACGATCGATCCGGGGGTAGGAATCCTGACCGTCTCGGTCTTCCCCGTCTTTCGGTCGAACGCGACGATTGTTCCACTGCGCGCTTCGTCGTAGAAAATGCGCCCGTCCGGCGCGATCGCCATCCCGTAAGGGGCCGAGC
>CATPBD010000083.1 GCA_955652265.1 uncultured Gemmatimonadaceae bacterium
CTATCGCGACACCGATAAAGCCAAGCTCCTCCCCGACCACGGAAAAAATGAAATCGGTATGCTGGGCCGGCAAAAACGCCAGGCGCTTCTGCGTGCCCATGGTAAACCCTTTGCCGAGCCATCCGCCGGAGCCGATCGCGACCTGTGACTGGATGACGTGATAGCCTGATGCGCGAGGATCGCTCGACGGATCGAGGAATGTCTTCAATCGGTTCTGCTGATACGGCGCAAGCTTCTCCCACATGAGTGGTGCGACCACGCCAGTGGCGACGTTGAGCACCATCAGCACGATTCCTTCGATCAGGTACGGACGGTACCACAACACCAGCGCCAGCAGAACGAAGAACCACGCGCCCCACAGTCCGACGCTAAAGGAGAGAACGAGGCTGATCGCCGGACTCGCGATGAGCAGTAGCAGCGGCCACGCCACACCCGACCAGTAAAGCATCGCGAAGAAAATCCCGATGAATACAATGCCCGTCCCCAGATCGGGCTGGAGCATGATGATACCCCACGGAATCCCGACTACCAACGCCGGCCTCCACAAATCAAGGAGCGACCGGGCCGATTCCCTTCGCGCAGACAGAACTTTGGCGAGCATCAACACTACGGTGACCTTTGCGATTTCTGATGGCTGGCCGATGCGATGGCTGCCGATGGCGAGCCAGCTCTTGGTGCTCGCGGCCGTGCCAGCGCCTTTCCCGATCACAAGCGTCAGTCCAAGAAGAAAAATCGAGAATGCGTAGAGCGGGACCGTCATCCACTCGATGAATCGCACGGAAGAGTGCGTGACCGCGTAGGCGAAGCTCAGTCCGATGACCAGCCACAGAATTTGCGACTTGTAGGCGTGGGCGACTGCCGTAGGCGTATCCGTCTGACCGGCCGAGTAGACCATCGCAACACCGAACAACGAGAGCAGTCCGGCGGCGCCGAGCAGCCGGTAATCTGAAACGATGCGCCTGCTCACTCAGCCTTCGTCCATCTTGGCCTGGATCGGCCCGACCTTGAGGTAGTGACCGATGATCGCGGAGGCGATGTGGGCCGCACGGGACCCGTGCAATCCGAATTCCAGCAGCACCGCGACGACGATCTTCGGATGATCAGCGGGCGCGAATCCGACGAACCAGCCGTGATCGTTACCGCCCGGATTCTGTGCGGTGCCGGTTTTTCCGGCGAGCGTGAGTCCCTGTATCGCGGAAGCACCTGCGGTACCACCCTGTTCGAGGACCGCCTTCAGTCCCTCCAGTAGCACGGAGTCCTGTTCCTGGCTCAGGTGATAGATCTGCTTCCGTTGGGGCACGAGGTGCGCGATCTCGGGCCGCGTCGACTGCCCCTGTTGAGAGAGCGCGGAATAGAGCTTCGCCATGTTAACCACGGTCTGCGAATTCGCGCCTTGACCAATGGCGAGGTTCAACGTTTCGGCGTTGCTCCAGTTCCTTCCGTACTTCTTGTTGTAGTAGTCGATCGCGTATGGCCAGTATGGCTGATTCTCTTCCGGCAGGTCGATCCCCGATTTGTCGCGCATCGTGAGCGAGATTCCGCCGGCGATCATTCTCGAGAGACCGACTTTCAGGCCGAGCTGGTAAAAGTAGGTGTCGCAGGAATGTTTGATCGCGCCTTCGAGGTCAAGCGAGCCGTGCCCTTTCTTCTCCCAGCAGCGAAAGTAGCGGGTGCCGTACTGGAAGCCTCCAGTACACGGCACCGGCATGTGCTCCTTCAATCCTACCAGGCCATCCTGAAGCGCAATCACAGACGTCGCGAGCTTGAATGTCGAGCCGGGAGGGTAACGTCCCTGAATCGCCTTGTTCACCAATGGCCGGCGCTTGTCCTCCAGCAATTGCTTGTAGTAATCGGCGGGAATCCCACCGGTGAACTTGTTCGGATCCCAGCTTGGCGCGCTGTACAACGCCAACACTTCGCCCGTGGTCGGGTCGATCGCGATGGCGCCGCCTTGGAGCGAGTCGGCGAAAATCCCGACCGTGAACTTCTGAAGATCGAGATCGATGTTGGTGTAGAGCGGCGGCGCAGCCTCCGCATTCAGATCAGGCCTTGGCCCTGATCCACGCACAGGTCGTCCACGCGCATCGACTTCGTCAAAGCGCACGCCTTCCTTGCCGTGTAGAATCGCCTCGTACTGCTTTTCCAGGCCGGCTTTCCCGATTTCCTGGCCCGGCTTGTAGGTGGCGTATTTCGGATCGTTCAGCTCCGATTCTGTGACCTCTCCGGTGTACCCGACGAACGACGCGACCATCGGTCCGTCCGGGTAATACCGTTTGGGAACGGACTGAATGATGAGTCGGGGAAAGTCGAGCCGGTGCTCCTCGAGCACTGACACGATGTCGATCGACGCGTCGGGAAGGATTACCGTCGGCCGCGTTGGCGCACGACGGTAACGGCGGATTGCCGCGTTAATCTGGTACGGATCGAGCTGGAGCGTGCTGGCAAGTTGCGAGAGGGCGGCGCGCAAGCTGTCGACGTTTGGCGCCGTGATCGAGACGGAGTACGCCGGAAGATTCTCGGCGATCACCTCGCCGTGGCGGTCGTAGATGATTCCGCGGGGCGCAGGCAAAGGTATCGGGCGCAGCCGGTTTTCCTCCGACTGCATCACGTACTGCCTGTTCTGAATCACCTGCGTCTTGAAGAACGCGCCAATCAGAAACAGAAATCCGAGTACGAGCGCCGCCGTGCTCATACGCGCTCGGCGGGCGACGTCATTCGGATGAAAGCTCATGCGGGAGTCGGCTCCAGTAATGGGCGCATTATGAAGAGTAACAGGACGCCCACCGCCGCAGTGACCGCCGCCGAGAGCGGTGACCATAGAAGCAACTGCTGCACCAGCTCCACGCCGTGCACCCGCTGCTCACCGATGAAGTAGAGGATGTCGAACACCCACTTGCCGAGGAAAAAGAAAAACGCATTCAGCACAAGGTTGTCGGCGAAGAAAACGGCTTTGAGGTACGAAGCGCCGAAGCCGACAACCGTCATCGCGATTGCGCCGGCACCGAGTGCGTCGGGTGCGAGGGAATCCGAAACAAGGCCGAGAACGAAGCCGATCACCGCTGCCGTCGCAGGCCTCACCCTCACCGAAGCGAGAAGAAGCGCCAGCACCAGGAAGTCCATCGGCGCACGCCAGCCGAGGAGCGGGCGGAGCGTGTAGTGGAGGACGACAAAGATGAGGAAGCTGATCAACGCGCGAATCGCTCCGCCCACGTTCATCGCATGACTCCCGGCCGGAGCGGAATGGTATCCTTGCGTGGAACGGTGTCCCGTCGGGCTGTGTCGGGCCGAGTGCTGTCGCGGCGAGCGCTCGTGTCTCTCGGGGGCGGACGACGAACCGGAGCCGGGCGCGGCGTCACAGCCCGGGCGCTGTCGGTTGCTCCAAGCGGCGGTGCACCGTTCGCCCGCGCCATGCTGTCGAGCACCGCCCTACGCGCGGCGGCCTCGGCGAGTGCCGCGCTCTTGGCGGCCGAATCACCAGACACCACTATGCGCTGCGTGGCCGCATCCACCTGCGCGACGTTTGGCCAAATACCGTCCATGCCTTTCGCGAGACGGTCGCGGCGAAGGATCATCACCGAGTATACGTCGGCAGGGTTGACGGCTGGACGAAGAAGATAAGTCCGGGCCCATCCTTCACTGGTCTTGATCTCCTGGAGCACCGTTCCGACCGGAATCCCGCGCGGAAAGACACCGCCCCATCCCGAGCTCACGATGAGCTGTCCGGGCTTGAGCGTTGCTCTGAAGGGAACGCCTCGCAAGTCGAGCAGATAGCTATCGGTCGCTCCGCCGAGGTGAGCCTGCGCGATACCGAACGCGGTCCCATCGGGCGACATCGCGCTTACGCGGAAATCGGGGTGCGTCCACAGCAGGGCGTGGCTCATCGTCGGGTCGACCTGGTCGACGAAGCCCACCAGGCCCTCCGGCGCGATTACAGGACTTAGCCGGCTCACGCCAGCGCGCGAACCGGCACTCAGAATCACAGTGGTTTCGTCGCGAACTCCCCGGCCGTGCAGCGCTTCGGTGGGGATGAATCCCCAGCGGAGCCGTGATCCCAAGCCAATGAGCTTTCTCAGGCGGTCGTTCTCGCTCTCGAGCGAGCCCGCATTCATCGAGGTGAGTGACAGGCTATCCAGGTGCGCTTGCCTGGCGTCGGCCGAAAGCAGCGACTGTCGCCCGCGCTCGGCCCTTTCCTGCAGCAGCACGAGTGGCGCGAGGAACGTGCGTCTCATTCCTGTAGCCACCGGATCGCGCATCGTATTTGGAAGAGCCCGGGCCGCGAGTGCCAGGAGAATGCACGTTGAAAGAACTATTAAATCAACCCGGGTGTTGCTTCTTATGGCGCGGGCCACTTGTTACCTCAAGTCGCTAGGACGGACCAGTATTTCGATTCATCATCAAGTATACGGCCACAACCCCGCACCACACAGGTCAGCGGATCCTCGTCGACGTTGATCGGCAGACCGGTTTCCTGCGACAAGAGGACATCGAGGCCACGAATGAGAGCGCCTCCGCCGGTCATGACCATGCCGCGGTCGACGATGTCGGCGGCCAACTCGGGCGGAGTGATCTCCAGCGCGCGACGCACCGCATCGACGATCTGCTGAATCGGCTCCTGCACCGCGTCGCGAATCTCCGACGAATGCACACGTACCGTCTTCGGGATGCCTGATACGAGATCCCTGCCCTTGACGTCCATCTCCCTCTCTTCGCCCACCGGAGCGGCCGAACCGATTTGGATCTTCACCTGTTCCGCGGTCGATTCACCGACGAGCAGATTGTAGTTCTTCCTCATGAACTGTACGATTGCCATGTC
>CATPBD010000084.1 GCA_955652265.1 uncultured Gemmatimonadaceae bacterium
CTTCTGAACGACGTCCTCCGCGCGACGCGGGTCGTCGATGCCGGGCAACTCGACGATGATGCGGTCGCTGCCGGCTTTCTGCACCACCGGCTCGGAGACACCGAACTCGTCGATTCGATTGCGCACAACCTTGAGCGCGTTGTCAATTGCTTTGCTCTTGTCGGGAACGGGGCCTTTCGATTCATCGACTTCCAGGGCCAGGTACATCCCGCCCTGGAGGTCGAGTCCACGCTTGAGGGGAACGCGCCTGACGGTGTCGTAAACGAACGCGCCATTGCGCTTCACGCGCTCGACGACGGTGCGAGGAAATAGAGCCCAGATGGACGCTCCAATGAGAGCGACTACGCAGAGTAAACGATACTTCAGACTCATGCTGCTGTAAGGGGAAAGAGTTGCACTTCGAGACTAGCCCTTAAGGTTACCGGGAAAAGTTAAGAGAGTCAACGCACTTCTGGCCTCGCGCTCGTCGTGTCGCAACTGCGCGGTGAGCTGCTCCGCCGAGGCGAATTTGCGCGTCTCACGAAGCCGGGCGACAAAATCGACGCGAACGTGGGCGCCGTAAAAACTGCCGGCGGTGTCGAACAAATGGGCCTCGAGCGACGTAGTCGAATCACCAAATGTCGGACGCGGACCCAGGTTCATCATTCCTCCAACGGGTCCAACCGGCGTCTGGACCCTGACAGCATATACACCCTCGGGCGGAAGAAGCTTCCTCAGTGGTGGCGGTCCGAGGTTCAGCGTCGGGAATCCTATCTTGCGTCCGCGCTGTGCGCCCTCGACGACGCGCCCGCTCACCGAGTACAATCGGCCAAGGCTTGCGGCAGCCCGATCAAGATCGCCACCTGCGATGGCGCGTCGGATGGAAGTCGACGACACCGAATGCCCATCGGGTGTTGAGACTGGCTCGACGACATCGACGCGGAAACCGTCCCGCTCGCCAAGGGTCCGGAGAACCGTCACGTTGCCCGCCCTCTGTCTCCCGAAACCGTGATCGTAGCCGATAAGCAGTTCGCGCATCCTGAAGCACCGGCGCAGCACAACCTCAACAAAATCCTCTGCTGAGAACGAGGCGAGCTGGGCGGTAAACGGCACGACTGCCATGTAGTCGATCCCGGTCTCGGCGATCACTTCGAGCTTTTCGTCGCGGGTGGTGAGGAGCAACGGCGCCGCGGATGGGTTCACTATCTCGAGCGGGTGAGGCTCGAACGTGACGAGGACGCTCGGGATCTTGAGTGAGCGTGATCGAGCGACGAGTCTTTCGATCACGTCGCGGTGCCCACGATGAACGCCGTCAAACGTGCCGACCGTGATCACCGTGCTCTTCACGTAGGGCGGGAGGCCAGACTCCTCGACCCCGCTGGAGGAGTTATGCATCGGCGATTACGCGTAGCGCTCTTACCCGCGCCGGAGCCTCGGCGAGTTCTTCCAGAGTTGCCGCGTCAGTCACGTCGAAGGAGCCCACTCGCGTTCGTCGGAGCGCATTGAGGTGTGCGGCTGATGACGTGAGGCGACCGAGATCACGCGCCAGGGCGCGGATGTATGTTCCTCCGCTGCACGTGACGGTTGCGGTGAGCGCATTTCCGGCGAGCTCGCGGATGTCCCAGGCGTGCACCGTCACGTCGACTGCTTGAAGGTCGAGCGGCTCCCCGCGTCGCGCTGCGTCGTAGGCGCGGGTCCCGTCGACGCTCTTGGCGGAATATGCAGGCGGCAGCTGAGAGATTGTGCCGGTGAGTGACCGTACCGCTGATCGAACGGCAGCTTCCGCCGGGGGATCGGCAGTCCGGATGACGGTCCCGGTACAGTCGTCGGTGTCCGTTTCAGCGCCGAAGGTGATCGTGGCCTCGTACACTTTCGGCTCGGTGTCGAGGAAATTGGCGAGACGCGTGGCTCGCCCCAAGAGGAGAACCAGCAGGCCGGTGGCAAACGGGTCCAGCGTCCCGAGATGTCCAATGCTGCGCTCGCCATAGATGCGTCGTACTTGCTGCACGACATCGTGTGAGGTCATGCCGGCGGACTTGTCTACGAGCAGCAGCCCCTCGACCGGAGGGGCGCCCGCGCGGGCGCGGTCAGTCGTCTTCTCTTCCCCGCGCTGCCGCAGCGTCCTGCTTCTTTACGTCGGCGAGGAGCGACTCGATCCGCGCGGCGCGCGCAATCGTGTCGTCTTCCTTGAACTGGATTTCGGGCGCGACCCGCAGCCTGAGCTGTTGCGCAACGCGCGAGCGGAGATGCGAGGCCACGCTGTCGAGACCATCGAAGGTGGCCTGCTTCTCCGTATCACTGCCGAGAACGCTGACGTACACCCGCGCATGGCGAAGGTCGGGGCTGACCTCGGCGCCGGTGACAGTAACGAAGCCGACGATCCGGGGATCCTTTGCCGATTCAGTGAGGAAAGTGGCTACCTCGACGCGGACCGCTTCGGCGACGCGGTCCGCTCGACGCGTGTTACGCAGAAGCGCCCGCCGCCGAAGTCAGTGTCCGAGCCACTTGCTCCTTACGGTAGCATTCGAGCACGTCACCGACTTTGATGTCATTGAAGTTCTCGACGCCAATGCCGCACTCGAATCCCTCGCGGACTTCCTTGACGTCATCCTTGAATCGGCGCAGAGACGAGATGTTTCCGTCGTAAACCTCGGACCCGTCGCGTATCACACGCACCCGGCCCTGACGGTTGATGACGCCGCTTCGCACCGAACAGCCGGCGATGACGCCCATCTTGGGCACCTTGAACAGCTCGCGCACCTCGGCCTCGCCAAGGACGACCTCGCGCTCTTCCGGACGAAGCATTCCTTCCAGCGCCGCACGCACGTCCTCAACTGCTTCGTAGATGATCTTGTACAACTTGATCTCTACGCCCTCACGCTCAGCGGCCGAGCGGGCGTTGTTGTCGGGACGCACGTGGAAGCCGACGATGATGGCGCCCGACGCGCGGGCGAGGAGGATGTCGCTCTCGGTGATGGCGCCCACGCCCCGGTGGATGACTTCGACCGAGACTTCATCGTTCGACAGCTGCGCCAGCGCATCCGCGAGCGCTTCCGCGGGACCGCCCTGATCCGCCTTGATCACGATGCGGAGAGTGCGAGCCTGTCCGGGCGCAGTCTGGGACATGAAATCTTCGAGCGACACGACGCCCTTCGC
>CATPBD010000085.1 GCA_955652265.1 uncultured Gemmatimonadaceae bacterium
AGGATTCTGCGAGTGAGTTCCACAGCTGCTTGAAGATGACGATGAGTTCCTCGGGCCTGATGTCCTGATCATGAGCCTCCCGGGCCATTCTGCGAAGAAGGCTCGCGAGCTGCTGTGTCGGACCGTCGGGTCGTTTGAGCTGCTCGGTGAGCGCCGTTCGCAACTCCTTCATTGTGCTTTCAGAGAGTGAGCTCACTGGGCGTAGGGCATTGGTTTTTCCGACCCTCTGACTGGTTACACAGAGGGTGGACATCTGTTCCTCAGATAATATTCAGGCATTACCACCCATGCGCCAGAGAATCCCATCGGTCCGTAGTTTGCCGATAGTCGCGTCCCCTTATTGGCTGACTGATTGGGTAATGTGCTGATTCTTGCGCGGGAAGAGATCGTCGCCGCGCTGTTGGGCTTGATGGTGGAGCTTCAGGGCCTGCAACCAAGATTTCTTGGCAGGTCGGAAAGCGTCGACGATGCAATACGGCTAGAGCGGCCTGCAATTGTGTTAATCGACTGCGATCATCCGGACTGTACTGACGCTCTTGTCGAAGCCATCAGGCGTGCGGACGCAACACCAATCCTCTTCAGTCCGTTCAGGCTACAGTCAGAAGTGCGGGCGGTGGCGGCCCGCCACGGAATTCGATCGTTCACACTCCGGACGGATCCGCATACCTTCGGAAAAACGCTGAAGTCCTAAGACGATGCGACTCCTTCTTGAGGTGCGCCTGGATCTCACCCGCTAGCGGAATCGAAGTCCTCCCATCAGACGGAAGAGTGTGGCATCCGATGGTACCGAGTAGATCTGTGCGCCGACATCGAATATCTGGCGGACAATCGCCGTTACACCCCCGAAAATCGCGGCGCGCACGAGGGGCGACTTGAGCTCGACCCGCGTCGTGTCGACAGCGCCATTCAAATTTGTGAATCCGACCTGGAAGTGCGGATCGATTCTGTTCGCGCCAGCTCCAGCGTAAAACGACGTGCCGCCAGATCCCGGCGCGAATCCGGCAGCGATTTCACCCCCGAGCATATCGGGATGGAACGTGTCCTTCGACGGGGTCGTACCGTAGCAAGGACTGGAGGGCGAAGATTGCTGGAGTGACGATTGTGGGCAGGTGATCGGGCCTTTCACATTGCCGAATGTCCCGTGCATGCGGAACAGCAATGTCGTCCCCGTCGACACCGGACCGACCGCGAAGTGGTGCGCCTGGGATATGCCGAAGCTGAAAAGATTTGGCGTCGCCTTGGCAATTGTCACCGGCGGCAGGTACGCTGCCTCGAGCGCAAATCCGAAGGGACCGCCGACCGTTATTCTCGGCCTCCCGAAAACCGGTGAGAGCGAAGTGTGCTCACTCTTCTGTGTAAAACACGCTCCGGTTTGCTCGATCGCCGGATTCGGTTTTGGTATGTACTCGCCCTCGGCGCCGATTCGGATGCTCGCGGGTCCCATGACCTCAGGGGCAGTCGCCATCGAAAATGCGATCGGTGCGGTGTAGAACGCGAGGAGCTTTCCCTCATTGCTACCCGCGCTGACCTTGCACTGAGCTCCCGCCTGATGCTGGAAAGCGCAGAAGGCAACCGCAGTGATCAGAGCTCGACGCATTATTGCTCCCACGCTGGTGAACATGTTGGGTGATATCACTAAGCTAGAACCGAAACAACCAACAGGCGACAAAGGTTCGGCAAGCGCAGTTATCCGGGGCGTCAGCGTATGACAGCACAGGGCGAGCGCACGTTTCAACGCCGAGGATAGCTCCGAACATACGTCCGTTGCATGCACTCTGAGTAAAACGCGCGATGTTCCCGGTAAGCGGCCCATTTCTGGTCAGCTGCCATCATCTCTCGATCATAGGCGAGGAACAAGGCCGTCTTAGTCTGTCTCTGATCGGTTGAGCGATTGGCGGCGCGCGTCGCGAGTGCGTAACCCTGGTAGTACATGACGCCCAGCTTGTTCTCTTTGCGTAAGTCCGCTACCAGAAGGCCAGCTATCCTATGATCGGAATGGTCGTGCGGGTTCCGCACGATATTCGGATCGGTGGAGTGTACTGTAACTCTGGCTGAATCACGGTCAACAAGCGCGCCGACTGTCGTCAGCACGTCTGCCCAACCGCGGTAATTGGCGCTCCCATCGACCGCGCTGATCTCAGATATGCGTTTCGCGTGCAGCTTCAGCAGGCTCTGATATCCGTATCGGGCAAACCCTTTTCCGTTTCGGTTCCCATCAGGAAGACGGAAGAAATAGGACTCGGTTTTTCCAAAGACGCACTTTCTAATGGTGTGAGTACGGATCGGGACCATTGAGCAGGCAATCGAGTCGGTTGTGGGAATTGCGATAGCGACACGAAGGGACTTGAGTGCTCCCCGCTCTCGTGTCTGCCAATAGACCGAGTCGCGCCCATCATCGCCTGCGGTGAGATACACGAATACGCCACGATTACCTCTCCGGAGCCTCTCTGTTATCAGATCACCCATGAACAACTGCCAATCGTCTTGGTGAGCCACGATGACACCATCGAGCTCTTCAGTATAGTTAGATAATGACCGAACTCCAATTGAATCAGGCAATGTCGCAGCGACGGCAGCAATCCACACCGCCCCTCCACGCTGGATAAAGGGTTTCATAGAGAGTCTCACGACGCAAAGTTACTCGGATTGCACACCCGGTGCAGCTGACCGATGTGCGAAGCGGGTGCGCATCAGCGCACCCGCTTCGTTAGCTTCTTATTTAATCAACCGCGGAACTATGCGACCTTCACAGCCTCCACCT
>CATPBD010000086.1 GCA_955652265.1 uncultured Gemmatimonadaceae bacterium
AGTACCGGCGTAGGGAGTCGAACGATGGAAGCCCGCACACAAAAGCACTACGCTCGCCGCGGCGAAATCACCGACGCGATGAGCTTCGTCGCCGAGCGCGAAGAGCTCTCACCCGAGTTGGTGCGCGATGAGGTCGCGATCGGACGGCTCATCATCCCGGCCAACATTCCCCACCTCGCCGGCGCGCTGGAGCCGATGGCGATCGGCAAGGTTGCGCGCGTCAAGATCAACGCGAACATCGGTAACTCACAGGTCTCGTCCGATGTCAACGGAGAGATCGAGAAGCTGCAGATCGCGGTGAAATACGGCGCCGATACGGTGATGGATCTCTCGACGGGTGGCAACATCGATGGGATCCGGCGCGCAATCATCGCCGCTTCGCCGGTTCCGATCGGCACCGTTCCGATCTACCAGGCGGTGCAGGGCGGACCCGACGGCAAGTGGGATAAGCAGCTCGAGGAGCTCACCGCCGAGGACCTGCTCGACATGATCGAGCACCAGGCGAAGCAGGGCGTCGACTACATGACGTTGCACGCCGGAATTCTGATCGAGCATCTTCCACTCGTGCACGGTCGCATTACCGGCATAGTGAGTCGGGGCGGGTCGCTGCACGCGGTGTGGATGATGGCTCACCGCAAGCAGAACCCGCTGTACGAGAGATTCGACGACGTCCTCGATATCCTCCGACAGTACGATGTCACCGTTTCACTCGGCGACAGCCTGCGTCCCGGGTGCATCGCCGACGCCAGCGACCGTGCGCAATTCGCCGAGCTCGACACGCTCGGCGAGCTCACGAAGAGAGCGTGGGAGCGGGATGTACAAGTAATGGTCGAAGGGCCCGGACACATCCCAATGGATCAGATCGAGATGAACGTCCGGCGCATGAAGGAAGTCTGCAGCGAAGCGCCTTTCTACACGCTCGGCCCGCTCGTCACGGATATCTCTCCCGGCTACGACCACATCTCGAGCGCGATCGGCGCGGCGATGATCGGCTGGTTCGGATCCGACATGCTGTGCTATGTCACACCCAAGGAGCATCTCGGCCTTCCAAACGCCGAAGATGTGCGGCAGGGCGTCATCGCTTACAAGATCGCAGCGCATTCAGCGGATGTCGCGCGCGGAAGAAAGGGCGCGCGCGATCGCGACGATGCGTTATCGCGTGCGCGCTACAACTTCGATTGGAAGGAGCAATTCCGGCTCAGCCTCGATCCCGAGCGCGCGCAGGAATACCACGACGAGACCTTGCCAGCCGAGTACTTCAAGAGCGCGGAATTCTGTGCGATGTGCGGTCCCAAGTTCTGCTCGATGCATCACTCGAGAACGATCGAGGAGGGAATCGCGAAGATGGCAGAAGAACTCGCGTCAAGAAATGCGATTAGCGAGCAGGAACAACAGCTAGTCGGTGTTTCCGCGAGCTGAGCTCGAGCGCTTTTGCGCGCGATGCAACAGTGTCGCTCGCATCTCGCGCCTTTGTGCGACTCTTTTCTGTGCAGTTGTCGGCGCAGCGAGCTGCGTGAATCTACACGAGCCAGCGGATGCGGGTCCGCGTAGAGTACCACCAGTGGTAGTCCTGGCGCCCGGCGGTGATGCGCCTGTGCGCCTCGATATGAGGCCGATGCTTCCGTCGGACTCGGCGTATTTTCGCGCGCATCCGCTGATGGTGCCGGTGGAGGGCGTCGAGCCCAGGGAGCTGACCGATACGTTTCACGAACCACGAAGTGGCGGGCGGATCCACATGGCGACGGACATCATGGCGATGCGCGGCACGCCGGTACTCGCCGCCGCAAACGGGCGCATCATCAAGCTCGCGAACGGCGGAGCCGGAGGGATAACGATCTACATTGCCGACGCCAGCGGACGCTATGTTCACTATTACGCGCA
The DNA here is from genome assembly GCA_955652265.1 of uncultured Gemmatimonadaceae bacterium. Classification (GTDB taxonomy): domain Bacteria; phylum Gemmatimonadota; class Gemmatimonadetes; order Gemmatimonadales; family Gemmatimonadaceae; genus UBA4720. The sequence continues at coordinate 1,882 of CATPBD010000086.1, forward strand.
CCTGATGGGATACGCGCCGAACGTGAAAGAGGGTCTGGGCGTACGAGAAGGTGATGTGATCGGATTCGTCGGCACGACTGGAAACGCGCCTCCCAATGCGCCGCATCTCCACTTTCAGGTCATGCGAAGTGACGCGAATTACTGGAACGGTACACCCATTGATGTACGGGGCTTCATCACCAAACCCGGACGGATGAGGAATTGAAAGGCAGAGAGCGTGCGGAGCTGCGGGCTGAAGCGCATCACCTGAGTCCGACGGTTCACGTCGGCCAACACGGTCTTACGCCGTCGGTGATCAGCTCGCTAGACGATGCGTTGCGCACGCGCGAGCTGGTGAAGGTGAAGCTCGGGAACAAGGACGACGTAGGGCCCAGGGACGTGGCCAACTCTCTGGCGCTCGCGACAAACTCCGCCGTAGTGCAGGTGATTGGACGCACGGCTACGCTTTTCCGCGAGAACCCTGAGATGGATAAGAAGCGCGGCGAGATTCCGCCGTGGCGAAAGTAGAACGGTGCTCAATAAACCACTTCAACGGATTGATATTCACCCACGCGGGTCTATTTTTCGCAAAGCAAGGACTCCCGGCGCCGCTCCGACCGCCGCCGTACTATCGGGACAGACATGCCTTACGTCATAACTGAAGCCTGCAAGAATACGAAGGACCGCGCCTGCGTAGACGTGTGTCCTGTCGACTGCATCTACGAGGGACCGGACCAGCTCTACATCCATCCCGACGAATGCATCGATTGTGGCGCGTGCGAACCCGAGTGTCCGGTGACCGCGATTTTCCCCGAAGAAGACGTGCCCGCTAACATGAAGGAATACGTTCAGATCAATCGTGAAGTCTTCAAGGGCGAAAATCCTCCGGGACGGCCCAACCGGTAGCCATTCCAGTGCGAGCGCCTGGCGGAATCCGCTGCTCTTCCATCAATATCTGATCCCATGACTCCTCCCCTCGTTCCCGGAAAGAACGGCATGGCCACCGTACTGCTGTCGCATCCATCGGGCAGCTCGGCGGACGTCTATCTGAATGGCGCGCACGTCACCTCCTGGATTCCGGCGGGCGGCAAGGAAATGCTGTTCATGGGAAAGACAGCGACGTTTGCGCCGGGTGATCCGATTCGCGGCGGAATCCCGGTCGTCTTTCCGCAGTTCGCGAACACGGGACCACTTCCGCAGCACGGGTTCGCGCGCAAAACAGAATGGCAGCTGGCGGAGAATGCCGACGCGTCGGACGATCCATCATCGGTCAAACTCATCCTCGTCGACGACCATCGCACTCGCGAGCTGTGGCCGTATCATTTCCGCGCCGAGCTCACTGCGACGATCGACGACAAGTCCCTTCAGGTGAAGCTGGATGTCTTCAATACCGGCGACGAAGTGTTCAGTTTCACGTCCGCGCTGCACACCTATATTGCGGTTGCCGACATCCGGGAATCGGCAATCCGCGGATTTGGCGGCAAGTGGTACCTCGACAAAACGCAGGGCGGAAACGAGACGAAGGACGCCGCAAAGAAGCTCGTGATATCCGACGAGACCGATCGAGTTTACCTAAAGGCGCCAAAGAAGGTAGAGGTGGAAGATCGCGGGAATGAACGCCGGATCGAAATCCGCTCTGCCGGGTTCAAGGACGCCGTCGTCTGGAATCCGTGGGCCGAGAAGGTCACCGGCTTCATCGGTTTGGACACCGATGACTACATGAGGATGGTCTGTGTGGAAGCGGCGCAGATCGGCTCACCGGTGGAGCTCAAGCCCGGCACGTCGTGGGGCGGCTCGCAGACTCTGGCGCTCGTGTAAGTGCCGATCTTCCGCCCGTCTGCCTTCAAGTGGCAATGCGACAGGTGCGGAGTCTTTTTCGGAGCAGGAAAGGGCGGGGGGTGCTCGTCCTGTAAGCGGGCGCTGTGCGATTCGCACTTGTACGGCTCGTTCCTGGATAAGCTCAAGGCGTGCTTCTCCAGTGAAAGGGTAGTGTGCGTCGAGTGCAGGGCGCGATGACGGCAGCGGGTAGCAGCGTAGTTGGTTACTAACTAGAACCGCTTAAAGAAGCCTATCGCCCCGACCTGCATGTTCCCGTCTAGGACCTGACTCTTGATCCAGAACGCGAGCAGCAGCACAGCGTACTGTAGAAACGTGCTGATCTCGCTCTTGAACGCTTCGCCCCAATGGTGTTCCCCCGCGGGTCGTTCGCCTCGCGGCGGGCGAGGGATCCAGCGTGGTGTCTCGTTCTTGTAATCCAGATACTCGCGCCCGAAGGTCGACTCGAGCACTCCTTCCTCGTAACGCACGATCAGCTCGTACTCCAGCGCGAAGAGCAGCACCGCGATCGGCAGAAACCAGAGTACACCCGAGATCGTGACGAACCCGATCCAGATCAGAAAGTTGCCGTTGTAAAGTGGGTTCCTGCTCCAGGAAAAAATCCCGTAGGTAACGAGTCGCTCCACGTTGCGCGAGCGGCGGCGGGTAACGGTGCCGGCTGTCGCGACTCCTGCTAGACGGATCGCCTCACCGATGATGATCAGCGCGAGTCCGACCTCCCAGCGGAACGGAGATGTCGTGCCCGGCATGACGAGCGGGATACCCAGGAACAGAAGCGGTAGCCAGCCTCGGTGACGGAACAGCACGCCGCCGATCTGCGCCGGAATCGATTGCTCAGCGGCGCTGAGTCGCTCCGGTGCGGGAGTGGAGTTATTCACGTGTTGCGCGTGCGTTAAGCGTGAGACTCGATCATCTCGCTACTCGGTCTCACCGCCGGCTTCCTCCTCCCATGGGGAGAAGAGCGTCCGCCATTGATCTGGAACGGGTATTGGCTTTCCATCAGGCGAGACCGTGACGTAAACGAACGAGGCGTCGCACACCACCGCATTCCGCTGATTGCGCACGACCTGCCGGACAATGAAGCTGGTATTCCCGACCGACAGGAGTCCCGTACGAATGCTCAGGTCGTCGCCAGGGAATGTCTGCGCCTGGTACGATGCTTCCACTTTGCGCACGACCGCCCATAAGTTCGATCTCATGTACTCGTCATACGACATGAACCCCTCGAGAGCCGACCAGCGTGCTCGCTCCAGCAGAACCAGCATGTGTGCATGATTCACGTGTCCCACGGAATCGCAATCGCTCGGGTAGATATGAACCTTGAAATCTTCCGGCATCATGTTGTGGAAAAGAGTGGAATCGCGGCCCACGAAAGTTAACCCGCTCGGGGCGTGACACCATTCACGCGCTAGATTTCGCTGATGCCTCCAGCTCACTCGGATGGCGCGCTCTACCTCGACCAACCCGAGCAGGTAGACCGCTTCCTCAATGAAATATCAGATGTGAAGGAGCTCGCGCTCGACACCGAAGGCGCGAGCTTTCACCGCTTTCTCGACCGC
>CATPBD010000087.1 GCA_955652265.1 uncultured Gemmatimonadaceae bacterium
CATCTTCTACGATCGCGGCGACTACGAGGCAGCCCTGTATCACCTCGATCGCTCGACCCCGGAAGATCACTGGGACGAGCTTGGAATCTGGAGACTGATCGAGCTGAAGAAGATGATCTATCGCCTGCGCGACAACGATCCCGAGCTGCGTCCGTGGGAGGACAGGCTGCGCGATCTGTCGGGCGATCTCGACGACATTGACGAGATGCTGGCCGAGATCGAGGCGAAGTACATCGATGCGACTCAAACCGAAGCGAAGGGCCAGCTCGAGTTGTTCGGCGCGCTCCTTTCCAGCTTCGCCGACGTGAAAGGGACGCGCGAATCCCACCGCATCAAACTCGACGACGGAAACACCTTCGAAGGGACGTGGGAGGAGATCGTCGACAAGATGCGCGATGCAAATTGCCTCAAGGAGACCCCCAAGCCGGAGCAGGATGCGGAGAGCTTCATTCGTCGTAGTGCGGATGCCGGGCTTTTGCGCATCCTAAGGTGAGCCCGCAAAACTCCCAGGCGGCGCTCACCGCTCTGAACGGGGTCCGCCCCGTTCTCACTCACTTCGAGACTCCACGCGCGGCCGAAGATCTCGCTGCCGATATCATCGATCTCTGGACCGGGGCCGAAGCCTCACTGCAGGCCCTGGTCGGCAATTCGTCACTCACGGGGCAGCAATTGGTCCGCGCCGCGCGCCAGGCCGAGCTGATCACGCTTGATCAGGCGCACGCGCTGCTCGAGTTTCTTGCCGCGCGCGATCGCGCGAATCGCACGAGCTATAAGCCCACGCAGGCAGATGGCGACGCCGCGCTAGAAGGATTCAGAGCGCTCGAATCCGCACTCTCGGGCAAGGCGCCGGTAATTCGCGCGACTCCATCGAGCCCACTCCAGGCCGCCTACACGCCGCGGAGCTCGCAAAAGCAGCAGCCATACCAGCCTTCCCCTCCTCCTCAACCTCCCCCGTCGCCCTACGCCCCGCCGTCCGCCGGCGGTGGGTATCGACAACCACCCGCGTACGCGGGCCGACGAACATCGGGTCCTCCGACGATCGAGCAGCCACCGCCGGGATCCTTCACGCCCGCCGGCGGCGGCAGTTCGGTCGGCAGCAGTTCCGTAGCTGGGGGCGTCGGACGCAGTCACGTCGAGCACGCGCTTGCGGCAGCTGAGGCGCGGCGTCGCTGGCCCAGGATGTCGATGCCCGTTATGGTCGGTGCAGCTGTGGTTCTCCTTTTCATCGTCGGCGTCTACTTCGCGTTCCGCGGCGGGTCCAGCAGTAGCGGAATTACCACCGGAATCGACGCGCTCAAGAACGGACAGCGCGAGAGAGCACGCGGCGAATTCGCCAAGGCGGTGAAGGGAGACCCGAACGCCGCGACACCGCACGTATTCCTCGCTCGAATCTCGCGCGATGAGGGAGATCTCGCTTCCGCCCGCGCGCAGCTCGATACTGCGCTGCGGCTCGAACCTAAGAACGAAATCGCTCTACGCGAGATGGGACTCGTTCTCTTCGCGAGCAAGCAGTACGATCTCGCACGCAGATTCTTCGTCCGCGCTGTCCAGACCAACCCACAGGATCGCACGGCACAGGGTTACCTCGGCTGCGCGCTGATGCGACTGGGTCGCACACAGGAAGGGACGAAATTCATCAGCAACGCGGGCAACGGCGCCTGGACGTCATGCCTTCAGCCGCTGACTTCAACCGCGCCTCCTCCCTTGTGATCGAATTCAGGAACGTCGGGAAGACTTACAGATCACTCCTCGGCAACTCGGTAAAAGCGGTCGAGGAGTTTTCGTTGCAGGTGATCGAAGGCGAGATACTTGGCATTGCCGGTCCAAACGGGGCGGGGAAGACGACTCTCATCGCGATGATGCTGGGATATCTCCGACCAACGACGGGAACGGTCGAGATCAACGGTCTCCCGGCGCGCACCTACGTCGAGCGCAACGGCATCGGCTATTTGTCGGAGCTGATTGCAATCCACCCCAAGTGGCGAGCGGAGACGGCACTCGTCCGCTACGCCACGCTGGCGGGAATCCCCAACGCCGAAATTCCGCGGCGCGTCAATGAAGTGATAGACAGGCTCGGCCTTGCCGAGCATCGCGACAAGAAAGTGAAAGCGTTGTCGAAGGGAAACTTGCAGCGGTTGGGTCTGGCGCAGGCGCTCCTTCGAGACGAACAGATCCTCGTCCTCGACGAGCCAACCCACGGGCTCGATCCCGTCTGGACTCAGCGCTTCCGTGACATCGTTGCGGATCTGCGGCGCCCCGATCGCACGATCCTCATCGCTTCACACAACCTCGACGAGCTCCAGCGTCTCGCCGACCGCGTTGCAATCATCGATCACGGTCGCCTGCAGCGGCTGGTGAGCACGGGTTATGAACAAAGCGCTCCTGCGGTGACGCGCTTTCGCCTGACGCTCGCCGCCGGGTACGACCGCATTCGGGAATCGTTTCCACACGCCGAAGACGCGGGAAGAGGTGAATACGACGTGACCGTGAGAAGCATTCAGGAGCTGAATACCGCGCTCACTGATCTCATCAGCAGGGGAGCACTGGTGGCCAGCGTTGTTCCAGAGCGGTCGGTGCTCGAGCAGCAATTCAGGGAAGCTGTGGGAGAATCACAATGAGTCGCGGGCGGCTGGGCAGGTATTCGCTCTGGCAGTTTCGCGACTTCGTGATCGATCGCGCCATTGCGATCCTGATAATCGGTGTGTTGTGGGGGTACGTGCTCATCGCCCCGCTTCGCACGGCGATGGGGCCACGGCTCGCGCTGAATCCTTCTTCGCCCGCGTGGCCGCTCGTGATCATGGTCGCTTCCTCGATCGTGTCTCTGTCGGTGCTCATTGCGCTGAACGGGATCGTGTCGAACGACAGGAAAACGGGCTACTACCGTTTTCTCTTCTCGAAACCCGTAAGCGCGGTCTTGTACTACGCGCAGCTGTTCCTCGTGCACATGGTAGGCGTCGTTGCCGCGATGCTGGTTCTATCGGCCATCCTGCACACAATAGTCCCGGACTTCAGGATAGTGAACTTTCTTCTCTACTCCGCCCTCATTTATATCGCGATGGGTGGAATTGGATTCTTCCTTTCCGTGGCGACTCGCTACGACTGGCTCACGCTGGCGGCAGTATGGCTCGGATCGTACGTGCTGCGTGACGCGTACGGCGCGAAGCCCGGCTTGCCGGGCAAGCTTGTTCAGCTGCTTCCGCCGGTTCACAGGCTCACCGATGTCGCGAACGGCATGATCTCTTACGGCAGCGCAACGGTTAGCGATGTGGTCTGGCTGCTCGGTTACGGAGTTGTTTTCTTCGCGTTGGGACTCCTCCTCTTGCGGCAGGGATCGCTCGCAGACTAGCGAGGCTCCTCGCCAAGTCATCCGGCCCGCGGCAATGGATCCAAACAGCGTTCATCGTACAGTGCTTCCGAACGGACTGACCGTTCTCGTACAGGAGGACAGGTCGGCGCCCGTCGTTGCGATCGTGACCTACGTGAAGGCCGGTTATTTCGACGAGACTGACGACCAGCAAGGACTCGCTCACGCGCTCGAGCACATGTTCTTCAAGGGAACGACGAAGCGCGGCGTCGGCGACATCGCGAAAGAGACGAAGGCGAGCGGCGGCTACCTCAACGCGCACACGATCTACGACAACACGACGTATTACACAGTGCTGCCGTCCTCGGGGTTCGTGCGTGGGCTGGACATCCAAGCCGACGCGTACGCCAACTCGGTGATCGACGCCCAAGAGCTCGCGAAGGAACTGGAAGTCATCATCCAGGAAGCGAAGCGCAAATCGGATAGTCCCTCCGCGGTGGCGACAGAGACTCTGTATGAGTTGCTCCACGATGCTCACCGAATGAGACGCTGGCGGATCGGTAGGGAGCCGGGCCTCCGATCGTTCACGCGTGATAAGATGAACGCGTTTTATCGCAATTTTTATCGACCCGGAAATACGATCCTCAGCATCTCGGGCGATGTTGACCCCGCCGACGCGTTGCGGCGCGTCACCGAGCTGTACGGCGGGCTCGAGAGCGCCGAGCCGGTGCTGAGTCCCGGCCCGCGCGAGCCGGAGCACGAGGGCTTTCGGTATCGTGAGCTCGCCGGCGACATCGCGCAGAGCCAGCTCGTGCTCGGCTGGAGAACGCCAGGTACCCTCGATCCGGACACGCCGGTTCTAGACGTCGCCGCGTCGATTCTCGCGACTGGGCGTGCGTCCCGATTGTACCGCTCTGTGCGCGAGAAGAAGCTCGCGTCGTCAGTGAGCGCGTACGATTACACCCCGACCGAGCTCGGTGTATTCGTCGTGCACGCGGAGACAGAGCCGGAGAGCACCGCGGAGGCGGCCGGGGTGATCTGGGATCAGCTTCACCAACTGCGGGTCGGAGCGCTGGAGGAACACGAGCTCACGCGCGTGCGCCGCATCTTCGAAGCACGGTGGGCCAGGCGGCTGGAGACAGCTGAGGGGCGCGCCAACTACCTGGCCGAGTGGGAGGCGCTCGGCGGTTGGCGTACCGGAGAGGAATACTTCGAGCGGTTCATGTCGGCATCAGCGGACGATGTGCAGCGAGTGACCAGAAAGTATTTAGCCGAGGAGAGGGCAGCTGCTCTCGTCTATCGTCCCGAAAGCGCGCCGGTGGTCGCACAGGATGCCGCGGATATGCAGCGCATTCTCACAGCCGGCGGCTCCGAGCGGCTTGAGTCGATCCCGCCGCGTGCCGTCCCCGCGACGCCCGAGAGAAAACCTGCAGAATTCGACAAGGAAGTCGCCGGCGTTTCCGTCTTTCGTACGGCCCGAGGAATTCCGGTTCTCATTCGAAGAAAGGTTGGTGCGCCGATGGCCAGCATTGGCGTTTACATCGTCGGTGGCGCTGTAGAAGAAGAGGAGCGTGAGTCGGGCCTCACTCTGCTGACCGCGCGCACGATGCTGAAGGGGACCACGACTCGCAGCGCCGGACAGATCGCCGAAGACGGCGAAATTCTCGGCGGGTCGATCTCGGCGAGTGCGGGCAGCGACAGCTTTGGGTGGTCATTCTCTGTGCCCAAAGCTCGGCTCCCCGAAGCGCTCGAGCTGCTGGGCGATGTGATTCAGCGACCGACGATACCCGAAGAATCGTTCGAGACCGAGAGGACTGTCGCTCTCTCGAACGTGGCGATGCTGCGCGACGACATGTACCGCTACCCGATGCGCCTGGCGACCTCCGTCGCCTTCGGCGGACATCCGTACGGGCGTCCTTCCATGGGAACCGAGGAGTCGCTACGCGCGATCTCGACGGAGCAGGCCCGGGAGTGGCACCGGTCTCGCGTTCTCGAGTCCGCCGCTGTCATTGGAATCGTTGTCGACCTGGATGTCAAAGAGGCGGCCGATCTCGTCGCGCGGGAATTCGGCGCTCTGGAGCCGGAGAAAAGTCCGCGGGTCGGGAAGCCGCGTTGGCCGAAGAGTGTGAAGATCGCGGCGGAGTCACGCGACAAGTCGCAAACGGCGATCGCTCTGGCGTTTCCAGGGCCATCACGCACCGACGATTCGCGTTTCGCGGCCGCTCTCATCGCGACCGTCGCCAGCGGGCTGGGAGGACGCTTCTTCGACGAGCTGCGCGACCGCCAATCTCTCGCCTACACCGTGCACGTTGGGGTGAGCGAGAAAAGGCTGGCTGGAATATTCGCGTCGTATATCGCTACGTCGCCGGAGAAGGAAGAGATCGCGCGGAGCGGGCTGCTCGCCGAGTTCGCCAAGCTGCGCGAGCATCCCGTGGCCGAGGAGGAGCTGTCGCGAGCCAAGGAGTTCACGATAGGCTCGCACGCGATTGCACAGGAGCTGGGTGCGTCTGTTCTCGCGGAAATGCTCGACGCCTGGATGTTCGGCGAGGGACTGCAGGAGCTCACCGAGTACGACGCGCGCGTGAGGGCTGTGACCGCGGAGGAAATGCGCGACGTAGCGCGTCGTTATTTTGACCCCGCGCGGAGAGTAGAAGGCATCGTGCGTGGAGTAGGCCGAACCGTCTAGCTTACGGCTCTCGTTGTTGCGTTTCCTCCAGATCTCTGTTTGGGTCGAGGCGGGGTGTCCTCTTCGGCGACGACGGGCGCTGGTCGGAGCCCAACTACGCGACCGCCGGCTCCGCCGGGAGGTCGCCGGTCTCCTCGGGCGCGCCCTTGGACGTCGCCTGCGAGGACACCCCGCCTCTCCCACAAAGAGATCTGTAACAGCGCCGCTCGAGAACGGAGCGGCGTCGGTTCGCCCACGCGCGCGAGGCCCTTTAGCCGCGGTGTCATAAGCGTTCGCGCACGCGGGCCAACGACTGCGGACATTCTAGTCGCGCGCGACGAGTAAGTCCGTGCGAAACGTGATACCGGCGGGCATGACGCTCCGTCACCGTGCAAGATTGCGCGCGGACGAGGGATGAGGTCGCGCGCAGCCGTTTCGACCAGATGTCTGACCGGCGCGACAAACCTCAGGAAGCTACTGTGCGCTAGATCGCAGCCCTTTCTCAGCGCGCAGGAGCGCACTGGTAGCTGGACGCAATCGACCGCCGGGGGCGCGCAGACCTCGCACGGTGTAATAATCCCCGGCCTCGTACACCACCAATCCTCTGATCGCCGCCTGCGCGGTTGCCCACGCGAGCACGCCCCAGATCGCGCGCTCCTGATTCTGCTCGCCGTGCACGAGCGGATATCCACCCGCCGCGAATACCCAGTGTTCCTTCGGATTGGGGAACATCCGCATCCATCGCTGCGCCACACGCAAATGAGTGTCGAGAGATCTCCCGCCATCGAATCCGGCGAGGAGCGAGAAGCCGACGACATCGATCGGCGACCCACGTCGCGCCGCCCACGCGTAAAGCGTGCTGTCGCGAGTTCCGTAGCTGCTCATTGGTATCGCGACCTTGATGCGCGGATAGATGTAGTGCGCCACCCGCGCGGCACGCGTGAAGTAGTCGATCCAATACTGCGGGGTCTGGTCGCCGATGACGCGCGTCCCTTCCTCGAGCGGATCGACGGCTGGAATGAGATAATCCGGCTTGAGTCGCCTGGCGATCCGGTCGACATCCTTGAGGCGCGCGACCGTATACGCCTCGCGTGACTGTTTCATCTCCTTCTCGCCATTCTTCGGGTAGCCCAGCGCGACGATGATGAGGGTGCTGTCCGCGCGAGCCTCGTCGATCGAACGCGACAACGAGTCGAGCGCGATACCGCGCGCGGCTTCAGGATCGACGACAATGCTGATCGCATCGACATTGAGTGTATCTGCGAGGGCGAGATCGTAGTCGATCGCGAGCGGTGGCGGGCCGCTTCTCAAATCGGGGAAGATCTTGAGCCCAAGCTTGAAGTCCCCGTCGGGATGCTCCTGCAGTTGGTCACTGGAGTGCACCGCGTAGCTCCTGATTCCCGCGACGGCGGCAGGCAGCTCGACTACCACCAGCGCAGTCATCGCGATCGCTGCTCCAGCCAGCGCGACGCGAGCAAGTCTGGTGAATCCCCACCGTGCAGGGAGCGACGGCGCAAATATCGGGACCTGGAGATAGATCGGATTCCACAGTGCCGGCGCACCGAAGAACGTACCCAGCATGCTCGCTTGGGCCGCGTTGAGCGCGAGCCCGAAGTCGGCGGGCGAATGTCCGCGCGTTATGACGAACTTCGTCACGGCCACCGTGGCTATGATCGCGTTGTAGACGAGCAGTGGGAATCCCAGCAGCGGCGTCACCAGCCGGCGGCCAAGCGCGTAGATCGTCTGCAGCACGAACAGAAGCGCCGTGAACGGCCAGAGCCACGCCACCAGGAGGATTGCCCGTCCATAAAGGAGCGATTGGGCGGTGTAGGCGACGACGAGCGCGGGAACGAGGAGAAGTCCGGCAATGCCGGTAATAGCCTGGAACGCATGGGGGATCCGTCGCAGCTGCGCGATTCGTCCCGCCATCAGGATGTCCCACGCGATCATCGCCGCGGATAGCGCGACGTAGAGGACCCCGAGCAACCTGTGCGCCGTCATCGAGCGAAGCTAGACACGCGGTCACGCGCTGGCAAGCGCTCACAGCCGCCCGTACTTTTCGCCCGCATGAACCGCCGTGCTCTATTCACTATTCCCAATACGATTTCGCTGTCGCGCGTTGTGCTAGCGCTCGCGTTCGTCCTCGTGTCGGAACCGTGGGACCGCATCGCGCTGATCGCCGTCGCCGGATTCACCGATGTCATCGATGGCTGGGTTGCTCGCCAAGCAAAATCGGAGAGCACCACCGGCGCGTTCCTGGATCCGCTGGCTGACCGCATTTTCGTTCTGGTTGCGATTTCGACCTACCTGATCGAGGGCCAGCTCAGCACCGGCCAGTATTTCATCTTCCTGACGCGCGATTTAGCCACCGCCGCTGGATTCGTAGTCGCCAAAATTATTCCAACGCTGCGCCCAGCGGTGTTCAGGGCGAGGATGTTGGGCAAGATTGTCACCTTCGTGCAGCTGGTCACGCTCGTTGCGATAATCGTGGTGCCGGAGCTCACCAATATTCTCGTCATTAGCATCGGAGTAATCTCCGTCGCATCGATCGTCGATTACACGATCGCGCTCTGGCGCGGCCGGGCGCGCTAGAGTTTCGGGCGCGCCCTTATGCACAGTACGAACGCTGCCCGCGAGTTCTCCATCTCGATCCGGCAAATGCGTCGGAGATTCGACACCGGGTGCCTTACACTGCTCGCGTTGTATCTCTCGACCATGACGCCGACCCCCGTTCTCGCCCAGATCCCAACGCAGTCGTTCCAAAGCGAAGTGCGAGTCGATGGCATTCTTGCGCGGACTAGCGCCGTCGAGGCTGGCTACGGTGTGAGCATTCCGGCCGGCATTTACGTCCGCACGGGACTGGCAGCTGGCGTAGGCGTCGGGCGGCACGGTATCGACTCCCGCGCCGATCTCATCTCGCGATTCAGCCTTGATCCGTTCCGGCAGAGTCGCTGGTCACCTTACGGCGGGGCCGGACTCTCGGGTCGGTTCCGACCGATCACGGATGGCGGCGCGAAGGCGTACCTGTTGGTTTTTGTGGGCGTGGAGGGGCCGCTGGCCGACGGCGAAGCCGCGGGTTGGGTGCCGGCGGTCGAGGTTGGCTTGGGGGGCGGGGCACGGGTCGGGTTGATACTCAGACGAGGTATCAACGGGCGAAGGTGATTGCAACTGCAACTGAAGACTACCCGCCCGGGGCTATCGGCTCGCCGGCTTAGGGCTAACGAGCTGGTCTCGAAACGCATCTGAATCCAGCTTGCAGCCCCCAGCCGCCCCGCTCAGAGCCCCCGGCCGGTAGTCTTCAGTTGCAGTTGCAGTAAAAAAAAAGGGCGCCGATTCGGCGCCCCTCTCTCTAGACTGCCCTTCTGACTTTGGGCGGCTGAGCGAATCTCTCGCCGAGCACCCGAAGCTCTTCCAGATCTGACGGCTTGAGCTCGTGGTAACGCTCCGTCAGGTAATCCATCGTGTTGTCGAACCAATCCTTCTGGTCTTCAGGCGCCGAATCAACTACGCCGCATCGCATAATCTGCTGGAACAGCTCGTTCCGGGCCTCCTCAAAGGGAGTTGCCGATCGGACCGGCTCTTTCCTGAATCTGTTTTTCTGAGTGTTCATCAATTCAGTTTGGGTAAAACGTCTATGAAATGTCGCTTCATCAATCTACTGAACTTAGACACCACTTCATAGGAGAAAGGTTCACGCCGCGGCGCGTCTCTTGATGAAATCGAGCAACAATTCCGAGAGATGCTCAGGGTTTTCCTCGGGGACCAGACGTGCGACGCCGGCGAGTCGCACCAGCCTGGCATCGGGAATCGCGTTTACGAGCCGGTCCGCGAGCTTCGGATCCACCCACTTGTCCTCATCACCCCAGATGATGAGCGTAGGCGCGTGAATCTCGGGATACTCGTCCTCGTCGAGATCGGCGCGGTGAACCGCGCTCGCCAGAGTGAGCAGATGATTCGCGCCGTCCTTTCCCACAAAAGGCGCCAGATACCTCGCAACCAGCTTCATCGGCATGTGCTCGGGATCAGCGACGCTCCCCTTGAGCACGCCCTCGAGGAGCGGAGCCGCTCCCATCACTCCTCGCGTCAGGCTGAAGGCGAATCTCGCCGTCCGACGCTGCATTTGTGTGATGTCTCTGGCGGGAAGCTCATCGAACGCGGGAGTGTTGATGAGTACGAGCTTCTCGACCCTGTCCGGCCGATTCGCAGCAAGCTTCATCGCAACATCTCCACCGAAATCGACTCCCACAATCACCGCGCGCGAGACGCGAAGCACCGTCATCGCAGCATCGAGGTACTCGGCCTGTGCCGCGATGCCAAAGTCCGCATCCATCGGGCGATCCGACTGTCCGTGACCGAGTAGATCGACGGAATACGCTGTATGCCCCGCGGCGGTTATCACGGGCGCGATTGCGCGCCAGAGAAAATTGCACGTGCCGAAGCCATGCAGAAGAATGACGGCAGTTCCACCATGGCCGTACCTTTCAACGTGCATCGCTCCCGGACCAACCGGAGCTCTGAGGACATCAGCTTGCATCTCTATACCCCTCTCTTAGCTTTCGCGTCACAATCGACTCAGCCGTCACCGCAAACATTTCCGACCACGGAAGATGCCTCCTACCAACGATCAACCAAGGGACAGGAACGTACCCGGGAAGAGCGCCGTCAGGGATGCCCGCAATGCATCAAGTCGGCCAAAAGCTTTCTATTGGCTGCTTGGCGCAATCGTGCTCATCGGAGTGGCGGCTCTCTCCTATGTCGCAACCAAGCCAAAGGGTGGCGCGACAAACGCCATTCAGACCGCGGACACCACCAATGCCGGCCCTTCTCAGGGCTATTTGATGGGCAAAGTCGATGCCCCCGTGAGAATTCTCGAGTTTGCCGACTTCGAATGCCCGGCGTGCTCCGGCTTTTCCGTGGTGACGGAGCCCGACGTGAGGACCCGTATCATCAACACCGGGTTGGCAAACATTACCTATTACGATTTCCCGCTGAATATGCATCGTAACACCCTGGCCGCCTCAAACGCCGCAGCATGCGCGGACGAACAGGGCAAGTTCTGGCCGATGCACGACCGCCTTTTTCAGGCCCAGGATGAATGGAACGGCGAGGCGACGGACAGCCCGAAGCCGTTTTTCAAGCGCTACGCCCAGGAAGTCGGTCTGGACGTCGCCAAGTGGGAGAGCTGCTACGACGCTCGCAAGTATCAGAAGAGAATCAACGCCAACTTCGCTGAGGGACTGAGACGGGGCGTGGGTCGCACCCCGAGCTTCATAATCGGAAACAAGCTTTACGCGGGCATGGCCTCCTACGATGCCATGAAGGGGATTGTCGACTCGGTCGCAAAGACGACCAACTCGCCGCTCGCGAAGGCGGCAGCACCGGCGGAGCCGAAGAAAACGAAGTGACCAAGCGGATGATCGTGGCCGCGTTGGCGCTGGCCGGGATCTTCATCAGCCTCTATCTGACGCTCTACAAGATCGGCGTGATCGGGGAGCTGACCTGCAGCATCGGCTCGTGCGAAACGGTCAATACGAGCAAATGGTCGACGTTCCTGCACCTGCCGGTTGCGCTGTGGGGTCTCTTGTTCTACCTCGAGGTGTTCGTGATCTCGCTGGTGGGAACGATCCCGCGCTTCGAAAACGAACTGTTTGTGTCGGCTCTGCTGGTCGCTGAAGGGGCGGTCGGTGTTCTTTTCTCAGCGTGGCTCACCTACCTCGAGCTAGGCGTGATACACGCGATCTGCATCTGGTGCGTTACATCAGCGGTCATAGTGACCCTGATATTTCTCGTGAGTATCGTGGATTTGAGGGAAGTAAGCGCTTCGCCAGCGAACTTGTGACGCGGCTACGCCCCGCGCTTGATATCCTGCGCCCGCGATGCCTCATCCAACCTCAGCCGTGGCTTCTCTGCGGCCGCGTCCTCTCCCTCACGCTGCATGCGCCGGCGGAACGGGACCCGGTCCCTCCCCAGATGGACCAGCGCGCGCGTGGCAACGGTGCTGGCCAGCGGCTCAGGAATCCCCATCACGCGAATGTATGTGTCGATCGCGCGGTCGAACGAAAGATCCTCGGCCAAGGTGTCCACGAACATGAGGGCGTTGTCGACGTGACCGCGAATAATCGTCTCTTCGGCGCGCGCCTGGGACAGGCGCAGCCGCCGCTCGGCGTTTGGATTGAGCTTGCGACCGAAAATCGATTCAGGGAACAGATTTCGAAGGAGCATTTGGCCTTCCAGCATGGGTGGCTCAGCATCTTGATGTTAGGCACGGAGCGTACCACTCGATAGGCCTGTTCGCCTATTGAGTCCTAGGGCGACGTAAGCGTCAGTACTACCGAAAGACTGTAATTCCCCGGGGTGTCGAGGGTCCAGGCATAAAGGGTCTGGAAGTAGAGTGCTGTGACGTTGCTCGCCGTCGCTGAGCCTGACACCAGGAGAACATCGGTGGTGGTGAGCGCGTTGAAAGTCCCGTTCGACGCGGTGCTCCACTTCAAGTCGGCGGCAGGCTTGGTCGTACGCGCCGGCGCTCCTGGCGAAGTGTTGGTCGCCGTCCACAGCGCACTCAACGCGTGAACGTGCAGCGTCCACGCGGCGTTAGCGCTCACGGTAAGAGTGGGGCCCGTCGTGGAGTTGAACCCCGCGTCGAAGTCCGCGGGCGTCGGAGCGGTTAGCGTCGTTGACCCCGCGCTCACTTGCAGCCTTATGACTCTGCCAGC
>CATPBD010000088.1 GCA_955652265.1 uncultured Gemmatimonadaceae bacterium
GGGCCCGACGACATCCGCAACGGTGGTGCGACCAGTTGGAACCACCGCGTCGATGCGATGGAACGCGTTGTAGTGCGAGGGCCGAAGGAGATCGGTCATACCGGCGTCGGTGATGATGAACTCCTTGCCACCGCTCCGTTTTCGGTACAGCACACGCGTGAGCAGAACTCCCGCATTCCCTACCAGGAAACGGCCCGGCTCGAGTATGATCTTGAGCCCCGACCCGCTGACCAGCGCGCTGATAACTTCGCCGAAGTGACGAACGTCCACCGATCGCTCCGCGTCATACGTCACGGCGAGACCGCCGCCGATGTCGAGCCACTCGAGGCGGACCTTCGTGTCGCGCTCGATTTCGCGCCGCAGGTGCAGCAGGCGCTGCAGGCCGACCTCGTACGGCGCGAATTGCGAGATCTGAGACCCGACGTGCATGTCGAGGCCGAGCAGTTTGAGATTGGGGAGTGTCGCGGCGACTTTCGCCACCGACAGCGCTTCGTCGAACGGGATCCCGAATTTCATTCCCTTTTCGCCGGTGCGAGTGTAAGGATGCGGAGTATCGACGAGCACTTCGGGATTTACGCGCAGAGCGATGGGCGCTGTCACACCGAGATGCTTCGCGACTGCGTTAAGGACATGGAGCTCCTGCTCGGACTCCACGTTGAAGAGAAGGACCTGCGCGCGTAATGCTTCCTCCATCTCCCGTTCAGTCTTGCCCACGCCGCTGAAGACGATGTCGCGTCCGCTGTAGCCTGCCTGGAGCGCTCGAAAAAGCTCACCCCCCGACACGATGTCGAGTCCCGCACCGAGCTCTCGCAACAGGGCGAGAATCGCGATGCTCGAGTTCGCCTTCACGCTGTAGTGGAGCCGAGCGTCGATGGCTTTCATCGCCTCGCGGAGCTGGGCGTACTGCTCGCGAATCGCTGCTGCGCTGTACACGAAGGAAGGCGTACCGACCTCGCGCGCGATCAGCGAGAGTGGCACGTCCTCGCACCGCAGGCCATCGCTGTTCCGGGGAAATGCTTCGCCGCTGACCGTCGTCTCCCCCGTCGCCCCGGCCGGCGCGACCTCACGCCCCTTCAGTATGCTCTTGCCCACAGCGCCTCGACGGTTGATGCGCGTCCGCACTTGAGGCACGTCTTCGGCGGGTCCGCGGATCTGAATTCCTCGTCGGGCAGAACGCGGATGGTAGCCTTTGTTTCCTCCTTGATCGCCGCTTCGCACTTCACGTCACCGCACCAGCCCGCGTAGACGAAGGCTCCCTCTCCGTCCATGACTTCCCGGAAGCGATCGTAGGTAATTCCGCCGCGGATGCTGTGCTGCTCTCTCCGCTCACGGGCATCGATCAGCATCGTCTCCTGAATCAGGTGGAGCAGATCGGCTGCGTCCTCTCCAATTGACGCCAGCGAGACGGCGCGCTTCTCGCCAGTGTCGCGCCGCACCATGATCGCCTGATTCTGATCCAGATCGCGGGGGCCGACCTCGAGGCGCACCGGAATGCCGCGCAGCTCCCATTCGTAGTACTTCGCGCCGGGCTTTCTTCCTTCGCGGTCGTCTACGTGAACGCGCAGCCGTCCGGGCACGCGGCGCTCCCTGGCGAGCAGACTCTCCTTGATCAGATGCGCAGCGGCTTTGACCCGACCCTTGTCTTCGTCGGATTTCCAGATGGGCACGATCACGATTTCGATTGGCGCGAGCAGCGGCGGTACTCTAAGCCCCTTGTCATCTCCGTGCGTCATCACCAGACCGCCGACCATGCGCGTCGAGACCCCCCAGCTCGTGTTCCAGGCGTACTCGATGCCTCCCGCCTCTGTCTGGAATTTGAGATCGAATGCCTTGGAGAAATTCTGTCCGAGGTTGTGCGAGGTTCCGGCCTGGAGCGCCTTGTTGTCCTGCATCATCCCCTCGCAGGAATAAGTGCGGAGCGCGCCGGCGAATTTTTCGGCTTCGGTCTTCATGCCGGTCACGACTGGCATCGCCATCCACCCTTCCATGAAGTCGCGGTAAACGCCGAGCATCTTCCGCGCTTCCTCCTCGGCCTCGTCGTGGGTAACGTGCGCGGTGTGTCCCTCCTGCCAGAGGAATTCGAGGGTCCGCAGAAAGAGGCGAGTCCGCATCTCCCAGCGCACGACGTTCGCCCACTGGTTGATGAGGATAGGCAGGTCGCGGTAGCTCTGCACCCACTTCGCGTACATCGCGTAGATGATCGTCTCAGAAGTGGGTCGCACGATGAGCGGCTCTTCGAGCTTCTTGCCGCCACCGTGTGTCACAACCGCAGTTTCGGGGGCGAACCCTTCGACGTGCTGTGCTTCCTTTTTCAGGAAGCTCTCAGGGATGAACAGAGGGAAATACGCGTTCTCGTGGCCAGTGTCCTTGAACATCGTGTCCAGTTGCTGCTGCATGCGCTCCCAGATCCCGTAACCGCGCGGCCTGATGACCATGCAGCCCCGCACGGGCGAGTAGTCAGCGAGCTCCGCTTTGAGAACGACTTCGTTGTACCAGGCGCTGAAATCTTCGGAGCGCGTCGTCAGCTTTTTATCGTCAGCCATTGGCGTGATTACAGTGAGTCAAGAAATGCATCGAGAGCTATGTTACGCTCGGATCCGTCGGCGAGCGTTTTTACCGTCACGTTGCCGTTGTCGTAGTCCGGCCGGCGAAGCAGCACAACGTTTCTCACGCCCGCACTCGACGCAGTCTTGAGCTGCCTGGCCAGCGTCTGCGATTTGAGCGCGTACTCCGCGCTGCGCGCTTTCGCGCGAAGGCGCCCAGCCACTGTCATGACGTCAGAGAGCATCGACTCGTCTTCGGACGCCACCCAGTACTCCGTTGCCAGGACTGGCGTGGGCAGAAGATTACGAGTGCGGAGAATCTCCGTCAGGACGACATCGCCCATTCCGAAGCCGAGAGCGGGGAGGTCGACCCCGCCGATGGTCGACAGCAGATCATCATACCGCCCACCACCGCATATCGCGCGGAACTCTCCTTTCGCATCGAACAGCTCGAACACCTTCCCAGTATAGTAAGCGAGGCCGCGCACGATTGAGAGATCGAAGTCGACCCAGTCGCCGACGCCGAGGGCGGCGAGAAACGCCATGTACTCGCGCATGTGACTGACTTCTTCGACCACCTCGGGTGAATCGGCGAAACTGCGGGCGAGGGAGTCCAGATCCTTCGAGCTCTCGAGGAGCCGCTCGATGCCTCGGCGGGCCTCAGCCTTGCTCACGGCCTTTTCGACTTTACCCAGCGTGACGTCACGGGGCTCGCGGCCAGTTTTGTCGATCGCAGCGAACACCGCCGGGAGCTCGTTCTTCTTGACGCCGACACTCGAGAGCGCAGCGGTCAATAAACGGCGGTCGGAGATCCTGGCTCTCACGTCCTTTGAGGTAAGGCCGACGGCGCGCATTACCTCGATCGCCACGGCGAGAAGCTCGGCGA
>CATPBD010000089.1 GCA_955652265.1 uncultured Gemmatimonadaceae bacterium
CGCTGGGCGATCTTCGCTACCGCAGCGATCGTGGACAGGTAGATCTGTTCCGCGATTGCGCGATCCCGAAGCGTGAGCACGCCGCTGTTGAAAAAATCCTGCGCCCGCTCCTTATCGAATGTCGCGTCGTGATAAACCTCGCGCACACGCTTTTTCGACACGCGCTTGGAGATGGCTGCGTAATCGGCGGCCATCTCGTGGAGAAGCGTGTGGTGATCGTCCGTCAGCTCGGGCACCGCGTTGTCAGCCTGCGATTCGACATCGATCACGCTCAATAACAGTAGGGCGTGGTGGGCTGTCAGGGCACGGCCCGACTCGCTGATGATGTGCGGCATCGGCAGCTCGTGCTGCCGGCACGCCTCTCCGAGCGTATAAATCACGTCGTCGGCGTACTCCTGAAGCGTATAGTTGACGCTCGCCTGCGACGTCGAGCTGGTGCCGTCGTAATCCACCCCGAGCCCGCCGCCGACATCGACGTGCGTGATGTCGACGCCGAGCCCCCTCAGCTCCGCGTAGTAGCGCGACACCTCCTGCAATCCGGCCTTGATGTAGCGGATGTCCGTGATCTGAGAGCCAAGGTGAAAGTGAATCAGCTTGAGGATATCGAGCCGGCCCTCGCTCTTCAGCCTGTCGACCAGCTTCACCAGCTGCGCCGTGCTGAGACCGAACTTCGACTTCTCGCCACCACTCTTGGCCCAGCGTCCGGATCCTTCCGAGTAAAGCTTGATGCGCACACCCGCAGTCGGCGTGACGCCAAGCTCGTCGGCGACCTGGAGCAGTACATCCACTTCGCTCAACTGCTCGAGCACGATGAACACCTGATGTCCTAGCTTCTGGCCCATGAGGGCAAGGCGCATGAACTCATCGTCCTTGTACCCATTGCACACGATCAGGTGATCCGTGTGTTCGGCCAGTCCCAGCACGGCTTGCAGCTCCGGCTTGCTGCCGCATTCCAGGCCGACGCCCGCGACCTTTCCGAACTCCACGATCTCTTCGACCACGTGGCGCTGCTGATTCACCTTGATCGGGTAAACCGTCGTGTATCCGCCGGTGTACGCGAATTCCTCACGCGCGCGAGAGAACTTCTCGTTGAGCGATTCGATTCTCGAGCGGAGGATGTCGGAGAAACGCAGCAGCAGCGGGAGACCTACCCCCTGCTCTTCCAGATCATTCGCCAGCTCGAACAGATCCAGCTCACGATCGGTTTTTTCCCTGTCGGGCCTCACCACCACGTGCCCCGATTCATTGATGTCGAAGAAGCCGATTCCCCACCCCTCGATGTTGTAGAGGGAACGGGCCGACTCGATCGTCCACGGCTCCGACGGTGGGGCCGGGGCGGGTGTGTGAGCGCTCTTGGGCGCTGGCGGAATGCGAGTGGTCGTCATCACACCATTTTATGGTATATCGCGCTCCAGTGGTACCGGCTGATTCTCACGGATAGAGCGTCTCAATCTTCCAGCCGCCTCCAACTCGCGTATAAAGGTGCCTCTCGTGCAGCCGATTGGGCTTGCCTTTCCAGAATTCGATTCGCTCCGGCCAGACCCGAAAGCCCGACCAGAACTTCGGGCGCGGCACGCTCTTGCCTTCGAATTCCCTCTCGTAGTTCCGGACGCGGTCGTCGAGCGCGGTTGGATTTTCAAGCGGCTCGCTCTGACGGGAGGCCCACGCGCCGATTTGGCTGGGACGCTTTCGCGTTGCGAAGTAGCGATCGGCCTCTTTCTCTGCAACTTTCGTTACCGTGCCTTCGATCCGCACCTGAATGTCGATGGTCGGCCAGTAGAAGCACAGCGCCGCTTTGGGATTGGTGAGCAGGTGTCGGCCCTTCCTGCCCTCGTAATTGGTGTAGAAAACGAAGCCGCGCTCGTCGAATGCCTTGAGTAGAACGATCCTCACGGATGGCTGACCCCCATCTTCGACCGTGCCGAGTGCCATCGCACTCGGGTCGGGCAGGATTGAGCGATCGATTTTTTCGGCGAGCGCGTAGACGCTCCGGAATCGCTCGATCGGATCCGGTGGGATCAACTAATACCTCGCCATCGTCGGATCAACTTCGTCGATCCAGCGAAGAATTCCGCCGGCGAGATTGCGGACGTCGCTCACGCCGGCATCGGCGAGCTGCCGGGCGGCCGACATGCTGCGCGCGCCCATCTTACAATAGAGAATCGTCTCCCGCCGCTTGTCGAGACGCGGAATCTCCTCGGCGATGCGCCCGAGCGGGACGAGCCGGGCGCCGGGAATGTGGCCGATCGCCCATTCGTACGGTTCACGAACGTCGATTATCTCGAGCTTCTCGCCTGTCTCCAACCGATGCGCGAGCTGGGCCGGCTGGATCTCCTGAACCGCGCTCTGCGCGTGCGCGCTCACTCCGCCGCAGAACTCCTCATAGTCAATGAGCTCGGTGATCTCGTGAGTCCCGCACGCCGGACAGCCCGGATCTTTCTGAATCCTGAGCGTCCGGAACGACATTGTCATGACGTCGATCGTAAGCAGCTTGCCAACCAGGGTGTCGCCAAGTCCGAGGAGCATCTTGATCGCTTCCGTGGCCTGGATCGTTCCCACGAGCCCCGGAACGACGCCAAGCACTCCACCCTCGGCACAGCTCGGTACGAGATCCGGCGGCGGAGGATCGCGAAAGAGACACCGGTAGCATGGGCCGTCTGCGGCACCGAACACCGACGCCTGTCCCTCGAAGCGGTACACGCTGCCATAGACGTTCGGTATTCCGAGCAGGACCGACGTGTCGTTGACCAGATAACGCGTCGCAAAGTTGTCGGTGCCGTCGATGATCAGGTCGTAGTCGCGTGCGATCTCGAGCGCGTTTTGCGACGTGAGCCTGGTCCGGTAAGGCTCGATGCTCACGTTCGGATTGATGTCGAGCAGCCGGTCGCGCGCGGAATCGATCTTGGAGCTCCCGACCGCCGCGGATCCATGCAGTATCTGGCGCTGCAGGTTGGAGAGATCGACGGTATCGAAATCGACCAGGCCGAGGGTACCGACACCGGCCGCGGCGAGATAGAGCGCGACGGGCGACCCGAGCCCCCCAGCGCCGATGAGGAGCAGGCGTGACCGCTTTAGCGTGCGCTGCCCTTCTTCTCCGACCTGCGGAAGGAGAATATGGCGGCTGTAGCGAACCAGCTCGTCTCTCGTGAGCTCGCTGTTGTCGCGTCCGGGTTGCATGTCGGGGGCCATGGTATATTGCGCTCTGATTCAGTTGCTGCGACTACAGGACGCTAACTATTGTGCGCCCTTCCAGCAACGCTTCCGACGCCTTCGCAAACGCATGCTATTCAAACGCTTCTACGACGACAATCTGGCGCAGGCAAGCTACCTGATCGCGTGTGAGCGGACGCGCGAAGCTGTCGTTGTCGACCCCAATCTCGACATCGAGCAATACACGCGGGCCGCCGGCGCCGAGCGCGTTCGCATCGCTCACGTGACGGAGACGCACGTCCACGCCGATTTCGTGTCCGGTGCGCAGGTTCTGGCAGCCGCGACCGGTGCAACGCTTCATCTATCCGCCGAGGGAGTCGGGGACTGGGGGTACACGAGTGATGTGCTCGAACGCGCACATCCGCTGCGAGATAGCTCTGAAATCGCTTTCGGCAAGGTTCGGGTGCGCGCTGCACACACGCCAGGTCATACGCCGGAGCATTTGACTTTTTTCGTGTCGGATCTCGAGCGCGGTCCGGATCCGGTCGGCGCGCTGACCGGAGATTTCGTTTTTGTGGGCGATGTAGGTCGACCCGACCTGCTCGAGCGCGCTGCCGGCGCACGCGGCAGCATGGAAAGCTCCGCCGGCGAGCTATACCGCTCCATTCAGAAACTCAAAGGGCAGCCGGATCATTTGCAGATCTGGCCAGGCCACGGTGCTGGCTCAGCGTGCGGCAAATCGCTGGGATCAATGCCACAATCCACCCTCGGCTACGAGAAGCTGTTCAACTGGGCGTTCACGGAAATGGGCGAGCGCGAATTCATTCTCGAGGTTCTCGAGGACCAGCCTGTACCACCTCGCTACTTCTCCGCGATGAAGAGAATCAACCGACGCGCCGAGGCGATCTCAGCACAATCGATCGAACCGAAGGAGCTCGAGTTCCCCGATCTGGAGGCAGCTCTGAGAAACAGCGCCGTTGTCGTCGACACTCGGCCCGCGGAAAAGTTTGCCGGCGGGCACATAC
>CATPBD010000090.1 GCA_955652265.1 uncultured Gemmatimonadaceae bacterium
CCGTCACCACTCAAGGGTCTCAAGCTCAAGACGGTCGTCGATCACTACGATCGCATCATTCGTAAGCTCGACAGCCAGCCAATTCTGATGGGCCACTCGTTCGGCGGACTCATTGTTCAAATGCTGATCGACCGCGGGCTCGGGGCGGCCGGGGTCCTCGTCGACTCGGCGCAGCCCGCCGCCGTACCCATTTTGCCATTCTCCACCGTCCGGTCGACCATTACCGTGCTCGGTAATCCACTCACGTTCAATGCGGCCGTTTCGCTGAGCCCGAAGAAGTTCAACTACGCGTTTACTAACGAGCTCAATGCCGTCGAATCGAAGAAGGTCTACGATCGCTATCAGATCCCGGGAAGCGGCCGCATCCTCTGGGATGGAGCGCTCTCGCTCCTGAATCCGAACGCGGCATCCAAAGTGAACTTTGGCAACAATGACCGTGCGCCTCTCCTGTTCATCGCCGGAGGTAAGGATCACCTCGTTCCTCCTGCGGTCAACAAGGCAAACGTGAAGAAGTACGTCATGAATTCCACCGCGATTACCGACTACAGGGAGTTCCCCAATCGCACGCACCACACGGTTGGCCAGACCGGCTGGGAAGAAGTTGCGGACCACGCAATTCAGTGGGCGAACATGCACGCGCGGTCACAAGTAACGCTGGCTGATGTCAAGTCGGCCTTCGTCGCGCCGAATATCGGATACGCCGGGCCGAGCAGCCCCGAGATTCGTGCCTGAGTTCCTGAAACCTGATTCCGCTTCGAGACGCATCGTGACGGCACCAGTTGCTGCCCTTCCATCGAGATCTGCACCAAACGTCGATCAGACTTTCCCGAAGCTGACGCCGCCGCAGATCGAACGCGTCGCCGCGCACGGCCGCAGGCGGCGCATTGAGCCTGGCGAGTTGCTCGGGACTGTCGGAAAGGTGACTCCGCGGTTCTACGTCGTCAGCACGGGGACCATCGAGGTCGTGCAGCCGGGTGACAACGAAAAGACAACGACCGTAACGGCCTTTGGACCTGGTGAGTTCACCGGTGAAGTTTCCATGCTCTCAGGTCGCCCGTCACTCGTGACTCTTCGCGTTGGCGAGGCGGGCGAGGTGATCGAAGTCGAGCGCGACGCGCTCCTGTCGCTCGTACAAACCGACGCCGAGCTGAGCGAGATATTCGTCCGGGCATTCCTCCTCCGCCGGGCACAACTGGTGGCAACCGGTTATGGAGATGTGGTGCTCGTCGGGTCGAATCACTCCTCCGACACGATTCGCATCAAGGAGTTCCTGACGCGGAACCTCCACCCGTACGCGTTCATTGATCCGGATCGCGATGCCGGTGTTCAGGATCTCCTGGATCGTTTCAAGTTTGCGATTGCGGATCTTCCGGTACTGATCTGCCGTGGCAACGCTGTCCTTCGTAACCCGACGAATCGGCAGATTGCCGACTGTCTCGGCTTCAACGAGGCGATCGATCAGGCGGATGTCCGCGATGTTGTAATAGTCGGCGCGGGGCCAGCCGGGCTCGCGGCGGCCGTGTACGCCGCCTCGGAGGGTCTGGAAGTTTTGGTTGTCGAGTCGAACTCACCGGGAGGACAAGCTGGCTCCAGCTCGAAGATCGAAAACTACCTCGGCTTTCCGTCTGGCATCACGGGACAGGAGCTGACAGCCCGCGCATACACGCAGTCCCAGAAATTCGGGGCCGAGTTATTGATCGCTGAAGGGGCGACGCGGCTGGACTGCACGCGCAAGGCGTACACGATCGAGATCGACAACGGCCCGCGCGTACCGACGAAGACGGTCATTATCGCCACGGGTGCGGAGTATCGAAAGCTGCCTCTCGATAACCTCACGCAGTTCGAGGGAGCCGGCGTGTACTACGGCGCGACGTTCATCGAGTCCCAGCTGTGCGAAGGAGAGGAGGTCGTCGTGGTTGGCGGAGGCAACTCCGCTGGCCAGGCCGCTGTGTTCCTCGCGCAGACGGCGAGCAAGGTACACATGCTCATCCGCTCGAGGGGGCTGGCCGAGACCATGTCGCGGTACCTTATCCGGCGAATCGAAGAAAGCCCAGCGATCGTGTTGCGAACGTGCACGGAGCTCACGGCCCTCGAAGGAAACGGACAGCTCGAGCGGGTTCGCTGGCAGACGGATCACGAGCCGAGCGAGAGTCACGACATACGGCACGTCTTCGTCATGACGGGCGCCGAGCCAAGCACTCAGTGGCTGAAGGGTTGTCTCACGCTGGACGCCCGCGGATTCATCAAGACGGGACCCGACCTTTCGCGCGACGACCTCAGCGCGGCGAAGTGGCCACTCGCTCGGCCGCCGCATCTCCTCGAGACAAGCCGGCCCGGAGTATTCGCCGTGGGTGATGTCAGAGCGGGCAACATCAAACGCGTAGCGTCAGCAGTTGGAGAGGGCTCGATAGCGATTTCCTTTGTGCATCAGGTCCTGCAGGAGTAATGACGCCACCGGTCTCCCGCGGGTTTCTCGGACGACGACAACCCGCAGCCACCGCAGGTCGACTCCCTCCCGGCCAGTATGAGACGCGAGACTTTCCGGTTCTCTCCGCGGGCCCGACGCCACGTACTCCGCTCGCCGTCTGGGATTTTACGCTACGGGGCGCAGACGGACGGAGCGCGCGGTGGACCTGGGACGAGTTCGTCGCACTTCCGCGCGAGACAATCACGAAAGACATCCACTGCGTCACGAAATGGTCCAAATTCGGGACAGTGTGGGAAGGCATTTCGGTTGACACGCTTCTATCCGAAGCGGCAGCGAAAGGCGTCGAGCCTTCACCGTACGTGCTCGCGAGATCCGACGGTGGGTACACCACCAACCTGCCACTCGCGGACGTGACGGGCGGGAAGGCGTGGGTCGCGTTCATGTACGACGGCGCGCCGCTCGCGCCGGAGCACGGTGGGCCCGCGCGCCTGCTTGTTCCGCATCTCTACTTCTGGAAGAGCGCGAAGTGGGTGCGTGAGCTGCGTCTCATGGAGAGTGATGCGCCGGGGTTCTGGGAATCGCTGGGTTACCACAACTACGGCGACCCATGGCGCGAGCAGCGATACGCCGGCGACGAGTGAGCCCTGTTGGTATCGCGCCACGAATCATCTGGCGGC
>CATPBD010000091.1 GCA_955652265.1 uncultured Gemmatimonadaceae bacterium
CAATCCGGGAAGCGACGGCCCGACGTATGCAATGCGATCACCAATGGTGGCGACGCTTCCTCGATACCATGGGTTGCCGGTGCCATCCACAATCCGTGTGTTTGTAATCAGGACGTCGTACTGCCCACCCGCCGGGCCCCGCGCCGGTACCGAGGCGCAAGCCGCCATGAGTGTGATCGCCAGAGCGTAGAGAACTCTCGTGATTCGCATTCGCATTGTTGTTACGGATTTTGGTCTTAGCTCGTAGCCCCCAGCCGCTCCGCCCAAAGCCCCCAGCCTGTAGTCGTAGGTTGCAGTTAAAAGCTACGAAATCTTCTGGGTCTTTTTACGTAGAAAGTCCATCAGAATAAACTGGCCCAGAGTCATGGTGTTGGTGAAGTACGCCTTGCCCTTGCTGATCTCCGAAACGCGCTTCACGAACTCCACCAGCGCCCGGTCGCGCGCAAGCATGAAGGTGTTGATCAGAATTCCGGCGCGCCGGCAGTTGGCGACCTCGCGCAGCGTCGTAGCGATGACGGTGGCGTCGAGACCCATCGAGTTCTTGTAGATCTGCCCGTTCGGCATCGTCATCGCGCTCGGCTTGCCGTCGGTGATCATCACGATCTGCCGCATGTCTTTCTTCTGCGCCATGAGAAGCCGGCGCGCGAGCTTGAGGCCTTCCGCGGTGTTGGTGTGATAAGGCCCCACCTGTGCTTGCGGCAGCGTCGACAGCGGAATCTCCTCGGCCGAATCGTGGAACAGCACTACCTGTAACGTGTCGCCGGGAAACTGGGTGCGGATGAGATGCGTCAGGGCGAGCGCAACTTTCTTGGCGGGGGTGAAGCGATCCTCGCCATAGAGAATCATCGAGTGCGACGTGTCGAGCATCAGCACCGTCGCGCACGACGAGCGGTACTCGGCCTGCCTGACCATCAAATCGCTGTAATCGAGATCCAGGGGGACATCGAGGGAGCCCGTGCGCGCCAGGGAGTTTTTCAGCGTCTCGTTCACATCCATGTTGAGCACGTCTCCGAACTCGTACTCCTTGCTGTAGCCGTCGGCTTCGATGCCGGTGGCGAGGTGCGGCGTGTCGTGCGAGCCGAAGCTCGATTTACCGAGCGAGCTCAGGATATGACGGAGGCTCTTGTAGCCGAGGAAATCGATTCCCTTGTCGGTGAGATTGAACTGGACACTTTTTGAAGCCCCGTGCGCGAGTCCTCCGCGGCCCTCCACCGGCTGGTGACCGGCGGGCATCTGCGGCGGCGCCTGCAGATTGAGATAACCTTCGGCGGCCAGCTTCTGAATGAGGCTGTCGAGCAGCTCGCTCAGCTTTTCCTGCGATTCCTTGGTCCCGTCGCCGCGCAGTGCTTCGAGGAGCTCGGGCGTGAACTGGCCGCTCTCGATCAACGCATCGAGAATTGCCTGACGCAGCGCTTCGACTGAGCGATCGGGCGCGGAATCGAAGTCGTCGAAGTAGGGATTGAAGTTCTGTCCGCCCGCGAACCCCGATTGCAGCAGAAAATCCGCGAGCTTGTCCAGCAGCGCCTGGAGATCGACCGCATCAGCAGCTTCCGGGCTGAACTTCGAGTAGGTGTGGAAGCGCATGTCTCTAACATACAACCCGGGCACAGGGCGTGTATAATCCCAAGCAATGCCCCTGACCCCGGCGCGGCCATTAAGAAAATCCATCAACCCGTTCAGGGCGCTGCAGGTCCACCGGAACTTCAGACTTTTCTGGACCGGCCAGACCGTCTCGTTGATCGGGACCTGGATGCAGCAGGTGGGGCAGGGGTGGCTCGCCCTCGAGCTCACCAACAGCGCATTCATGGTCGGGCTGGTGAGCGCGGCCGGCAGCTTCCCAGTGCTTCTGCTCTCGCTCTACGGCGGTGTCGTGGCCGACCGGCGCAGCAAGCTTCGCATCGTCATCATCTGCCAGGCGCTGTTGCTGTTCGAGGCTGCGGCACTCTGGTGGTTCACGTGGGCCGGGCGAATCAATATCCACTGGCTGCTGATCCTCACGACTCTCGGCGGAGTCATCTCCGCGTTCGAGATTCCGGCGCGCCAGGCGATGATCGTCGAGCTGGTCTCGCGCGAGGACCTTGTCGACGCGATCGCGCTCAACTCGGGGGGATTCAACCTCGCGCGAATTGTAGGGCCTTCAATTGCGGCAATCATCCTCGCGAAATTCGGACTGGCCTGGTGCTTCGGAATCAACGCCCTCAGTTATTTCGCCGTGCTCGCCAGTCTCGCGAGAATCAAGCTCCCGCCCTGGACGCCAGTTCAGCACCTTGTCTCACCGTCCGAGCAGTTGAAGCAGGGACTGAACTACATCCGCAGCTCGCGCTCCGTGTCGGGATTGATGGGGGTGATCGCGGTGTATTCGATATTCGGATTTCAGTATCTGAGCATGATGCCGGTGGTCGCTCGTGACGTGCTTCACACGGGAGCGAGCGGTTACGGATTGCTTCTGACTTTCGTCGGCATCGGGGCGCTGACTGGAGCGCTGTCATTGGCAGGTCTTGGAGCGCGCATTCGTCGGGGTCGGCTGTTCAACGCGACGGCTTACGCGTTCGCGGGACTCACGATCCTCTTCTCGCTCATGCGCACGGTCCATCTTGCCGCTGTCGTGCTGCTCTTTCTCGGGCTCACGATGCTGATCAATGGCGCGCTCGCCAATGGAATTCTTCAATCGGTGGTGCCCGACGAGCTGCGTGGTCGCGTGATGGCGACGTACGTCTTTGTCTACGTCGGCTTCACGCCGATCGGCTCATTCATCGCGGGGACGATGGCCCGCTTCGTCGGCGTCCAATGGGCGATCTTCACCGGTGGCGTGGTTATGCTGGCTTACTCGGTATGGGCGTTCTGGAAGTATCCCGAGATTCGCGCTGTCTAGAAGCTGCAACTGAACAACCAAACATGCCGCCTGCTGCCCGCTGATCGCTATCTGCTGAGCGCTGCCGACTTCGGGACGTTTCTGGCGCTGATCATTGCACAATCAATTGCCTGTGTCCAGACCACTGAGTGACGTCACGGCGTTTGTAGCGGACAGCGCCATAGCGATCAGCGGGTAGCGGGCGGCAATGCAGTTGTAGTTGCCCATCCGCTTGCGGCCAAACCCTACGCCTTCACCCAAACCCGAATCGCGATCACCACTAGAAAAACCGCGAACGCCTTCTGGAGCTGCGGGCCGGACAGTGTCTGCGCGAGCCTCGCACCAACCCACGCGCCGAAGAGGAGACCAAGTGCGATCCAGAGCGACGCCGGGATGTCGAGGTGCCCGCGCCGGTAGTACTCCCACGCACCGAGCGCTCCAACGGGCAGCAGCAACGCGCCGAGTGAGGTGCCGGTCGCCGTCTGCGGCTGAAACTTCGCGAGGAGGATGAGCGCGGGACCTATCACAATTCCGCCACCGATTCCGAACAGTCCAGCCAGCACACCGGCGGCCAGTCCGATAGCGACGAAGAGAATCATGCCGGTATCCCTTTCTTCACCGCTTCGAGCACCTTGTCGGCGAAGACGTCGATCTCGTCGAGCGTAGTGTACACGTTGGGGGTGATCCGAATTCCCTTGAACTCCGGATGCACGATCGGGGTGTTCACAATGTGGTGCTTATCGAGTAACCACGAGCCCAGCTTCACGTTGTCGAGTCCCTCAACCTGAAAGAGCGCGATCGCGCCCGACTGCCTGTTGTCGAGCGGAGTGAGAACCGAGACGCGCGGACTTTCCGCCAGGAGGCGCTTCGCCCACCGGTCACGCAGATAGCGGAGGCGCGCGATCTTCCGGTCGGACCCAATTCCCTGGTGGAACGCGAGCGCAGCCGAAATCGCGTTGTGATTCGCGGCGGGGTGGGTACCGATCTCCTCGTACTTACGAATGTCGGTGTCCTGAGTGGCGGCCGCCGCCATCAGCGGCCAGAGACTCTTCTGCTTGTCCTTGCGCACGTACAGAAATCCGGTGCCGACCGGGGCCAGCAGCCACTTGTGAAGACTCGTTCCGTAATAATCGCACCTGAGATCGTCGCGCTTGAAAGGGAAGTGCGCGAACGCGTGAGCGCCGTCGACGAACACTTCGATGCCGAGCGGTCGCGCCATGTCCACGATCTGGCGCACGGGCATTATCTGGCCGGTGAGGTTCGTGATGTGTGTAACTTCGATGACTTTCGTCCGCGGGGTGATTGCCGCCCTGAACTGTTCGACCAAATAGTTGTCCGACGGCGGCGGAACTTTGAAGGAAACCTGCTTCAGGACGATTCCTTCGCGCCGCTCCCGCTGCTGCCATGAGGTGATCATGCGACCATAGTTCTGATTGGTCACGACTAC
>CATPBD010000092.1 GCA_955652265.1 uncultured Gemmatimonadaceae bacterium
ACGCCTGGGGAAGTCCTGCCCTGGAATGAGGACAAGATCGAGCAAATGCCGCACGAAAGAGTTGCCAGGGCGCTTGTAAAACTGCTGACGGATTTCGGGAGTTAACCACCGGCTGACGAGATCGTCTAACTGGGGTATGGATGTTGGACAGTGTCCATTATCTCCCCTTACCGCGATAACGATATGCCTCGCACGTTGTTGAAGCACTCGACGGTAGTCGCGGCGCTGCTCGCCACTGTTTCGAGTCAGCTCTACGCCCAGCATTCGCACGATCATCCCGATACGGCGGCAACAGCTTCGCACGGCTCGCATGCATCGCCCGATCCAATGGCAGGCATGGATGGCGACTGGAAGATTGCGGCGATGGCGAAGCACATGGCCCACTCCGGCACGAGGCTACTCACTGTTCAGGATTCAATTCGTGCCGCCTACGTGATCAACGAGCTGCGGCAAGCCATCGTGAAATATCAGGACGTCAAAGTCGCCGAAGCAGATGGCTACAAGATGTTCGCCCCCGAGATCAAGAATCAGCCGCAGTACCATTTCACGAAGAGCTGGAACGCGATCCGGAACCAATTCGGCTTCGATCCCGACCGTCCGACCTCGCTCCTATATAGAAAGGATACGCAGGGAGACTTTCACCTGATCGGCGCGATGTATACGGCGTCGAAACGCACTTCTGAAGAAGATCTGAATGAGCGCGTGCCATTGAGTGTTGCGCACTGGCACCGGCATGTCAACTGGTGCATTCCCCCGAAGAACGCAAAGGAGCGCTGGTCCGAGACGAAGAACGGGCGCCCGATCTTTGGTCCGCTGGGCGTAGCGACCAAAGAAGACTGCGATGCGGCAAATGGCCGCTTCATTCCGCAGGCGTTTGGCTGGATGCTGCATGCCAACACTTTCGCGGGCAACGATCTCAAGTCCATCTGGCATGACGACCACATGATGGACCACGATCACGCGATGCTCGGGGATCCAAAGAACCCCGATTAGCATCCCCCAATGACGCACCGGTGACGGGCCGTCCTTGCCCGGTGCGATAAATTGTAGGGATGCCTCCACAATTCATCTACGTAATGAAGGACCTGCGCAAGGTCGTTCCCCCTTCGCGGGAGATTTTGCGCGGGATCTGGTTGTCTTTTTATCCGGGCGCCAAAATCGGCGTACTCGGGGCGAACGGCGCAGGTAAGTCGTCTCTGCTTCGCATCATGGCTGGTGTCGACCACGACTTTCAGGGCGAAGCGTGGCCGCACGAAGGCACCCGCATCGGATACCTGTCGCAGGAGCCGCAGCTCGACCTTTCCAAGAACGTGATAGAGAACGTCGACGCGGCGGTGAAGCCGACTCGAGATCTCCTCAGGAAATTCGAGGAGATCTCGAACAAATTCGCCGAGCCGATGTCGGACGACGAGATGACGAAGCTGCTGGACAGCCAAGCCAAGGTTCAGGAGAAGATCGACGCCGCGAATGCGTGGGATCTGGATCGGAAGATCGAGATCGCGATGGATGCGCTGCGCCTCCCGCCCGCCGATGCCGATGTGAGTACACTGTCGGGCGGAGAGAAGCGTCGTGTCGCGTTATGTCGCACCCTGCTCGAGGAGCCCGACATGCTCCTCCTCGACGAGCCCACCAACCATCTCGATGCAGAGTCAGTCGCCTGGCTGGAGAGGTATCTCGCCGAGTTTCCGGGAACCGTGGTGGCGGTGACTCACGACCGGTACTTCCTGGACAACGTCGCCGGGTGGATCCTGGAGCTCGATCGCGGCGCGGGAATTCCCTACGAAGGGAATTACAGCTCGTGGCTGGATCAGAAGCGCACCCGACTGGCAACCGAAGAGAAACAGGCCTCGGCGCGACAGCGAACCTTGGAGCGCGAGCTCGAGTGGGTGCGCATGTCGCCTCGTGCCCGGCAAACCAAGAGCAAGGCCCGCATTCAGAAGTACGAGGAACTGGCGACAGCGGCCGAAGGCGACAAAGTCATGCAGAACGAGATCGTTATTCCGCCGCCGGCGCGACTCGGGAACGATGTAGTAATCGCCAAGGGACTCAAGAAGGCGTATGGCGACAATGTTTTGTTCGACGATCTGTCGTTCTCGCTGCCGCGTGGAGGAATTGTCGGAATCATTGGTGCGAACGGCGCGGGCAAGACGACGCTCTTTCGCATGATCGCCGGAAAGGAAGAGGCCGACGGCGGTTCATTGACCATTGGCGACACAGTGCAACTGGCGTACGTCGACCAGGCGCGCGAGTTGAACGATGCGAATACCGTGTACAAGGAAGTGAGCGAAGGGAACGACGTGATCCAGGTCGGGAAGCGTGAAATGCAGGCTCGCGCATATCTCGCTCAATTCAATTTCAAGGGACCGGATCAGCAGAAGAAAGTAAAGGATCTATCCGGCGGCGAGCGGAATCGGCTTCACCTGGCCAAGCTGCTCAAGTCCGGCGGCAATCTGCTGTTGCTCGACGAGCCGACTAACGATCTGGACGTCGATACACTGCGCGCGCTGGAAGAAGCACTGGTTGACTTTCCCGCGTGCGCGGTTGTGATCTCACACGACCGCTGGTTTCTCGATCGAATTGCGACTCACATACTCGCATTCGAGGGGAATTCGGAGACCGTGTGGTTTGAAGGGAGCTATCGTGACTACGCCGAGGATTTCAAGAGACGTAAAGGCGCGGATGCAGACCGGCCGCACCGCATAGCCTACAGGAAGCTGGTGCACCGCTAAGCAAGCCTGCCTTGCAGAGGGGCCCTGCCCCGCCCCAGCATATGTGATCCCGATTTCTGGAGGCACCATGCGGCCACTCACCTGGATTGGCGTACTTCTCATCGTCGCGGGTCTCGCCGTCGTGGCGATGCGCGGAATACCGTACACAAAGACCCGTAATGAAGTCGAAGTCGGGCCTCTCAAGGTCACATCGCAGGAACGCGGCTTGGTGCCGCCCATTGCCGGAATTGCCGCCATAGTAGTTGGCGGTGTGCTCGTCTTCGCGGGACGGAAACCTTCCTAGCGCCTCGGTCGTGGCGCGCCAGGGCCGCGGTCGTCCCGGACTCCGAGCCACTCTCTCGTCATCCGGGCAACGCGCTCGGCCGCCGGTGGATCGAGATTCGCCAACACAACTAGATCATACCCGCCGGGAAGACCTCCTTCCACGACTGCGTTCATACCCCCCGAGCCACCGGCGATTCCCAATCCCGCTGGAACTCCACTCGGAATACGATGTTCCCGTAAGGCGTCCAGGAACTTGAGAAGGTCCTGCACGGTCGAGTAACCACCGCCCGCGGAGCTTCCTCGTCCAGGAAGTTCCTGCGTGTTCGGATGCAGTGGCGCGCTCGGAGGAGCATTCTCATCGCCGCGGGTATATCCGATCGCCGTGTTCGGCGGCAATGAGTCCACGAAGAACGAGCCAGTGCGTGTCATTCCTGCTGGCTCGAGGATGTGCTCACGCACGTAGGTGTAGTAATCCTGGCCCGACAACCGCTCAATCAGGAGGCCAAGCACGACATATCCCGCATTCGAGTACGCATTGCGGGTTCCGGGCTCGAACTGCGGCGGCTCATTCACAAAGAGCGCGAGATAATCCTTGAGATTGCGTACATCATGTCTCGTCCCACCAGCAGGCGGGTCGAAGATATCGCCTCCGATTCCGGATGTGTGCCGCATCAATTGGCGGATCGTGATCTTGTTCGCGACCGCCCTGTTCGGATAATCCGGCCAGTATGCAGCGACCGTCGAATCCAGATCTAGCTTCCCCGCAGTGCGG
>CATPBD010000093.1 GCA_955652265.1 uncultured Gemmatimonadaceae bacterium
AGACGATTTACAGCCCGTTGAGCTACCAGGGATTCCGCGGAACAGGCGCCACAAAATTCAGCGTGAGATGTTTACGCCGCCGTCCCCGTGGCGGTCACAATTATGTCGCGATGCAGCGAGCCCGCCCAAGCTCAACAGTGGGTCGGTACTAACCCTTTGAAACGCAAAGACTTAGCTCGTCAGCTTAAGATTGATTTTCCGCCCCACAGGCAGTACATTAAGTGCTACTCGCTACGGAGGCATTTCTGTCCTCCCGCCCTCGCCTCCGAAACAGAAGCAAAGACTCCATTTAATGACGGCTCCGAACAACCGAGAGCGCATCCTTCCGCGCCTCATCCACGAAGAAATCAAAGAATCGTTCATCAACTACTCGATGAGCGTCATCGTCTCTCGCGCTCTGCCCGACGTGCGCGATGGACTCAAGCCGGTGCACCGCCGCGTGCTCTACGCGATGAACGAGCTCGGTCTCGTTCCGGGACGTCCTTACAAGAAATCAGCGACCGTCGTCGGTGATGTGCTCGGCAAGTACCATCCACACGGCGATTCCTCTGTCTACGACGCGCTCGTGCGCATGGTGCAGGATTTCTCGTTGCGCTATCCACTGGTCGACGGCCAGGGAAATTTCGGCAGCGTCGATGGCGATTCAGCGGCGGCCTACCGCTACACCGAAGCACGGCTCACCCGCATCGCGACGGAGATGCTTGCCGACATCGACAAGAACACGGTCGATTTTGCGCCGAACTTCGACGACAGGCTGCTCGAGCCAAAAGTGCTGCCCTCGGCGATTCCGAATCTCGTCGTCAACGGCTCGTCGGGCATCGCAGTCGGCATGGCGACCAACATCCCGCCCCACAATCTCCGTGAAGTCGTCGCTGCGATCACGGCGTTGATCGACAATCCTGAGATGACGCCTACCGAGATCAGAAAGCTGGTCAAGGGTCCCGATTTCCCCACCGGCGGCTACATCTACGGGCGCGCCGGCATCAAGGATTATCAGGAGACGGGACGCGGACGCATCGTGATGCGCG
Organism: uncultured Gemmatimonadaceae bacterium; assembly: GCA_955652265.1. Taxonomy (GTDB): domain Bacteria; phylum Gemmatimonadota; class Gemmatimonadetes; order Gemmatimonadales; family Gemmatimonadaceae; genus UBA4720. Next base: position 1,029 of record CATPBD010000093.1, read on the forward strand.
CACGCGCTGTGATCGAGGAGAAGGAATCCTCGAGCAAGTCACAGATCGTCGTCACCGAGCTGCCGTACCAGGTAAACAAAGCGAAGCTGATTGCCGACATGGCGGAGCTGGTGAAGGCAGGGAAGCTCGAGGGAATCTCCGCGCTGCGTGACGAGTCTGACAAGGACGGCATGCGCGTCGTCATCGAGCTCAAGCGCGATGCCATTCCTCGCGTGGTGCTCAACCAGCTGTACAAGCACACGGTGATGCAGTCGACCTTTGGCGTCATCATGCTGGCGCTCGTGCCCGATTCACACACGACCCAGCTCGTGCCGAAGATCATGCCGCTCAAGGAAGTGCTCCAGCACTATATCGAGCACCGGCACCAGGTCGTCGTCCGCCGCACCCAGTTCGAGCTGGACAAGGCGCTCGAGCGTGTTCACATCCTCGAAGGCCTCAAGATCGCCGTCGATAACATCGATGCGGTCATCAAGCTCATTCGAGCGGCCGAGGACACGCCGACGGCGAGCGCACAGCTGCAGAAACGGTTCAAGCTCAGCGAGCGCCAGGCAGAAGCGATTCTCAACATGCGCCTCGCAAAACTGACCGGGCTCGAGATATCAAAGCTCGAGGAAGAACTTGGCGTCGTGCGAAGCTTCATCGAGGATATGAAGGACATCCTGGCGTCGAAGCCTCGCCGGATGAAGATCATCCGCGACGAGCTCCAGCAGGTCGCCGACAAGTACGGTGACGAGCGAAGATCCGAGATCACGAGCGACGAGGGCGAGTTCACGATCGAGGACCTGATCGCCGAAGAGGACATGGTCATCACCATCTCCCACTCCGGCTACATCAAGCGCACCTCGGTGTCGACGTATCGCAAGCAGCGGCGCGGAGGACGCGGGCTGAGCGGGGCGGGACTCAAAGACGAGGATTTCGTCACGCGTCTCTTCATCGGCTCGACGCACGACTACATCCTGTGCTTCACTGATGACGGCAGGTGCTTCTGGCTGAAGGTACACGAAGTGCCCCAGGCCGGCCGCGCCGCCAAGGGAAAGCCCATCGTCAATCTGATCAACGTCTCACCGGAGACGCAGATCAAGGCGATGGTCCCGGTTCGCGAGTTCAGCGAGACGCAGTTCCTTCTTTTCTGCACCAGAAACGGCACGGTTAAGAAGAGCGCCCTCTCGCAGTACTCGAACGTGCGTCAAACGGGCATCAAGGCGATCAAGATCGACAAGGACGACGAGCTGATCGACGTGCAGGTGACGAGCGGCTCCAACGATATCGTTCTTGCCACGCGACACGGCCTGTCTGTTCGCTTCCACGAGATGGATGTGCGCGAGATGGCCCGCGACACTACCGGCGTCAAAGGCGTCGAGCTGCGGGAGGGTGATTCCGTGATCGGGATGGTCGTCGTCAAGCGAGACGCGACGCTGCTCGTGGTCACCGAACGCGGCCTCGGGAAGTGCTCCAACATCGCTGATTACCGGGTGCAGAAGCGCGGTGGAAAAGGGATCATCACTGTCAACAGAACCGAGAAGACGGGCGATGTCGTTGCCCTCATGGAAGTTCTGCCCGCGGACGAAATAATGATCATCACAAAACAGGGTGTGATCATCCGTTCCTCAGTGTCCCAGGTGAGGGTGACCGGTCGTATCGCGCAGGGGGTCAAACTCGTCAATCTTGACGAAGGAGATCTCGTCACAGCCGTCGCACGAGTAGTCCCCGAAGATGAAGGCGACGAGACGGAAAATGGCGTGCCCGCGAGCGAGACCGAGCAACTCGAGGCCCTCACCGAGGAATGATGACCGAGCGTCCTGACGTGATGCCACACCTCGAGGAAATCGAGAACCTTCGCTCGGCGCTGCGCAAGGCAGAAGCCGAAATGCAGCGTCTGCTCGAGGAGGCTGCCGCGCGCGGGGCGCTGGTCGACATCCTTCACGACGTCATGGGCTCTCTCTCGATGGGAGAGCTGTTCCACATGCTCGCGCGCCGCCTCGCTCGCGCGCTCAACCTCAGCCACTCGTCCGTAATCTTCGCCAAGTGCGGTGACACTCACGGCACCGTGGCCTCGGCGCACGAAGATCCTCAGCTCGAGAATCTCCAGGTCGAGCTCGACAAGTATCCCGAGATCGAAGCCGCGCTCGCCAGTGAGAAGCCGGTTTTGATCCCCGACATCTGGCACTCCGACGCCTACAAGGATCTGCGCGAAGCGTGGGAGAAGGATGGCAGCGTCATCTCGGTGCGCTCCATCATCGCGCTGCCGTTCCAGCTCGATCTCGATCGCACCGGAGTCTTCCTGCTGCGCCGCACGGCCGACAAAGCTTCGCTGAATGATGCCGACGTCGAATTCGCGGAGACCGTTGTCAAGAGCGCGATGAACGCGATGCGCCGAGCCCATATGGTGGAAGTGACGCAGGCCGACAACATTCGCCTCGAGGCGCTCGCGCGCACCGATCCGCTGACGCAGCTGCTGAATCGTCGCGCGCTGCTCACGCAGCTGGGCACCGAAGTCGAGCGCGTCCGCCGTTACAACGCTCCCTTGAGCATTCTCATGATCGACGTCGACGAGTTCAAGGAAGTCAACGACACCTATGGGCACCTCGCCGGTGACCAGGTACTGGTCGAGGTCGCATTGTTGCTCGCGCGCACGGCCCGCAGCGTGGACGCGGTTGCGCGCTACGGCGGAGACGAGTTCGTGATTGCGGTTCCCGAAACGGGAGAAGCGGGCGCGATAGCGTTCGCCGAGAGGCTCCGCGACAAGATTCAGGCGCATCCGTTCGACATCGGAAAAGGTGAGCCGCTTCGGCTCACGGTGAGCATCGGCGTCGCCGGTTTCCCCGAACCCCGCGTCGAGACAGCGGAAGATCTGCTCGATTGCGCCGACCGGGCACTCTACCGCGCGAAGGCTGGCGGACGTAATCTGGTATCTGCCTGATAGTTCCTGGGTGGGCGTGCCAGCCCACCCGTTAGCGCTTTCACACACAGCCATGACCACTCACATCAGCGCCCACCGCGCTTCAACAGCCGTTGCCGTAGTGATGCTCGTCGCTCTGGGCGGCTGCGTCGTCGACTCCTCCAAGAAAGAGACGACCGCCGACACCACGCACCTGGCCCCGGTCGTGACCGTCACGCCAGTCAATCACGGCACGCAGGGGATGACAGAGCGGGTAATGTGGGCGTTCTCCCCCGACAGGAAAGCTGTGTTGGTGGTAGCGGACCCAGCTGGCGTCGAGAACGAGCCGGTGCCGAACGGCTTCTTTTTCGGCGATGAGTCGCGCGGCTTCCAAACGCAAATGGACAGCGTGTGGGATGTGGCGCCGTCGCCCGACTGGAAGTGGATCGCATTTGGCCGCGCTTACACCGTGGTTGGCGGCGCCGGATCGGGAAGTGATCTGCTCACGGAAGCCTCCCGGCGCACATCGATCGACACCGCGACTCTCCGCGCCGGCTCATTTTCCTCGAGCGGGACGTCGACGTCGCGCGCAGTCGCACAACCCGGTGTCATTCACATCCCGGATAATCCACGCGAGAGCGCGGCTGCGGACAGTGCCGCGCCAAAGCTGTTTCCGGTCGCGCGTGGCTGGCGCGTTCGCTGGACCACGGACGGATCTACCCTCGCACTCGGAAACAGTCCGTCCCGGGCCGTGGACAACGAGCCGAGCCAGACATGGTCGGCGCTCGATCCGCTAACGGGTGCGCTTCACGGGACGTTGCCCGCGAATTCGAAGCTCGCTGATGTGAAATTCACTCAGGGTCCAACGCTCGACCGGTCGCTGCCGATCGACATGAGCAAGTCGCCGCCGATCCAGATCCACCACGGAAGGCAGACCTTCAACATTCAGAGCGAGCGCGGCGTCATCACGCTGGTAGAGACGACCCCCGGATCGGCCAACAAAGCCGCGCCGCGTGTGGTCGGCGCGGGAATGGCGCTCGCTGCGACCGCCGGTGGGCGCTACATCATAGCTCTCGCGCCGCGTGCTCGGCCCGATCCAAATGAGCCGGCTGTTGAGCCGGTTGTGTACACGGTCACTTGGTGACTACGAACGGCAACTGAATGTGCTGCCCGCTACCCGCTAATCGCTGCAACGCTGCCCGCTCCCAACTGGCGGGACGCCACGAGGAACACGACGGCAAGGGCAATTGCTTGTGCTATGATCTGCTCCATTGACGTCCGACGTAGTGAGGGTCGCAGCTATCAGCGTTGGTCCGCAGGAAGCGGGCGGCATGTTCAGTTGCAGTTGCAGTTGCAGTTGCAGTTGCAGTTACCGCCCGATGCGCCGCAGCTCCACAAGAAGACAGTGATCCTGCACGACGTCTATTCCCGCGCGCGCCAGTCTTTCCGCTGCTTCGTCGTTCCTGATGCCTAGCTGAAACCAGACCGATTTTGGGTTCTTGGCGATGATGTCGTCGACGTGTTGCGCGATGTCCATCGGACGGCGGAAAACGTTCACCATGTCGATGTCGCCTGGAATGTCGATAAGTTTCCGATACACTTTCTCGCCGTGCATCTCCGTCAGCTCCTTGTAGTACACGGGTACGGGAACGATCTCATACCCCGCCTTCTGCGCGTACTCAGGGACATAGTACGCGGGCTGGTCGGGGTTCGGCTTGATGCCTAAGACTGCGATTCGATGCGTGTGCTCGAGCAGTTGTTTTATTTGCTCCGGTCTGTCGAGCAGATGCTCGCGCCAGTCAGTGGTGTCGACCTGTGCCGTCATCATTTCTCTCTGCGTGCGCGGGGTAACGGGAACCACACCGTACGCATAAATTGCAAGAGCGAGTCCAGCTCAAATTCCCGGAGATTCACACGTAATGCGGATGTTAGTTCTCGGCGCGGGCCTTCAAGGGTCCGCGTGCGCATATGATCTGTTGCAAAATCCTGATGTAAAAGAAGTTCGCCTCGCCGATCTGCACACCGCGCATCTGGCCCCGTTTCTGGCGCCATACTCGGGCGACCGGCTGATCTTCACGCCTCTCGATGTGCGCGACAAGGAGGCGGTGCTGGCGCTGATGCGCCAGTCCCATGCCGCGATGAGTGCGATTCCCTACTACTTGAATTACGAGCTCGCCCAGCTCGCGGTGCAAGCGGGCGTGCACTTCTCCGACCTTGGTGGAAACACCGAGATCGTCTTCAAGCAGAAGACGCTCGACGCGGAAGCGAAAAAGAAGAACATCACCATTATTCCGGACTGCGGTCTCGCGCCGGGAATGGTGAACATTCTCGCCGAGCACGCGATTAATCAGCTCGACAGGGTGGAGACGGTGCGGATCTTCGTCGGCGGCTTGCCGCAAGAGCCGGAGCCGCCACTCAACTATCAGATCGTCTATTCGCTCGAGGGTGTGCTCGACTACTACACGACCATGTCGTGGGTCCTCCGCGGTGGCAAGCGAACACAGGTCACTGCGTTGTCGGAAATCGAAGCGGTTCACTTCGACGGATTTCGAGGCGGACTCGAAGGGTTTCATACCGCCGGTGGTCTCTCGACAATGGCGTTCCGTTACGAAGGCAAGATTCCCACGATGGAGTACAAGACGCTCCGCTACCCTGGACACGCGCGGATCATGGAAGCGATTCGCGAGCTCGGAC
>CATPBD010000094.1 GCA_955652265.1 uncultured Gemmatimonadaceae bacterium
ATCGAGACGTGCTGATATGCTTCGGTTTGATACAGCGCGCGCTGCGCGTCAACGATCTCGTCTTCACGGAACAGCCTCCCGGAGTCGAGCCCCATGATGCGGCGCACGACTCTGGTCGGTATCTGCTGCTTCTTTCCCGCGAGGGGCGTTACCTGGATCTTGATTTCTCGAATCCTCGTTCTTGGTCCCGGCGTAACCGTCACTGTGTCCCACGCGCTCAACGTGCTGTCGTTCAGGGTGAAGCTGTTGACGGGTACGTCAGCCCTGGGGTACCCGTTGTTGTGCAGGCGCTGGCGGATGGTATCCGCCGCGGCATCGATCGCGAAGCGGTCGAACCTGCCTCCTTCGCGAGCAGGAAGATCGCGGACTATCTGCTCTCTCTCCGGTAGAGAATCCAGCCCGCGTATCACGAAGGACTTGAGTATCATCGGCGGCCCTTCGTTGATCTTGAATATCACCTCAACGGCACCGGGGCCCAGGGACTTGACCACGGTATCGACGGTAACTCTTGGATACCCCCGACGGCGATAAAAGATTATCAGCCGGGCCCGATCATTCGGGAGCTCAGTGCGGTCCAGGCAATGTTTGACCGTGAAAGGGAGGTGGAGGTAACGCCGAGCCCACGCCGAGGGCGTGGTTACGATCGTCTTCGCGAGCTCGGCGTCCGAAAAGGCGTGATTCCCCTGGAATACGAGGCTCATCACTTCCAGGTCCCCGCGCTGACAATCGATATCCTGAGCGCGGGCCGTGCTGCCCCCAAGAAACGCTGCGAGTAACGCGAGTGCGGTGAGAGTCCCGAGCCGTACGCCGCGTCCGCGCGTCACCCTTTCAGCACGCGGGCGCCCGGTGGCTGGCCGGCCGGCAGCTCGCGAGCGTAGTGCGTCTCCGTCTCGGGCTCCGCTCTGTCTCCGAGCATTCGCTTCAGAGGCGTGGACGGCGCCCGAGCGAGCTCTCCCTGCGGAACGAGAGGCGTCCGCTGGATTAAGAGTTGCACAATGTAGAAGCCGGCCAAACCGACGGCGACACCGACGCCAACGGCGGGCAGTAGATCCTTGGCGCCCAGTTGACGGCGGTAATAGTATTCTGCGCTCACGGTGAGGCCTATTTCGGGGGTCCGCGAAAGTTCTCGTAGTTTGCCCCTTCATGTCAACGGTCAGAGCAATCGTATGCGGCGACTCTTTCTCCTCGTGTTACCCGCTCTCCTCGCCTGCGGTGGCGGCGGTGAATCAGCACCCAATCGTAAGACGATCATCGACTCGCGAGATACCTACGATCCCAGGTCGCTCGATCCAGCGCTCTCCACTGATGTGCCGACAGGACGCGCGGTCGCGTACGTCTTCGATGGACTGACGCGCTTCACTCCTGACGCGAAGGTCGTTCCCGGGCTCGCAAAGTCCTGGGAAGTGAGCCCCGACGGAATCACCTACACCTTCCATCTGCACAGCGGCGTCAAGTTCCACGACGGCCGGCCATTCTCGGCCAGCAATGTCGTCAATTCCTTTCAGCGCGTCCTGGATCCTGCCACGAAGGGCGGACGCGGCTGGCCGCTCTACCCCATCAAGGGCGCTGAAGATTACGCGGCCAGCAAGGCGAAGACGATCTCGGGCCTCGCGGCGGCCAACGACTCGACAGTCGTGATTACGCTGAAGGAGCCGTTCTCGATTTTCCCGAAGCTGCTCGCGATGCCAGTGACGTCGGTCGTCCCCGATAACCCACCTGCCGACTTCGGGCAGAAACCGATCGGCACGGGTCCGTGGAAGTTCGTCGAATGGAGACACGACGATTACCTGCGCTTCGCCAAAAATCCGGATTACTTCGACGGCGCGCCGAAAACCGATTCACTCATGCCGCGCATCATTCCCGAGGCCAGCACGGCCACGGCCGAATTCGAGGCCGGCAACGTCGATGTGTTGAATGTCCCCGACGAAGCGGGCAAGTCATGGCAGGTGGACCCCGGGAAAAAGAACCTGCTTACCTCTGCGCCTGCTCTTCGCTTCTGGTACGTCGCAATCAACACTACACGTGGCCCGCTCGCGGATGTGCGCGTGAGACAAGCTCTCAACTACGCAGTCGATGTGAGCACCACGCTGAGCCAGGTGATGGCTGGACGCGGGGCCGTCGCCAACGGAGTGATTCCTCCGATACTTGGGGGCTACGATCCGAATCGCAGGCCATACTCTTACGACGTCGCCAAGGCGAAGCAGCTGCTTGCCGCGGCTGGACATCCCAATGGCATCGACGTCGAGCTGTGGGCGGCGACCACGGATCAGTCTCCGCGCCTCTCCCAGACGATCCAGGCCAATCTCGCCCAGGCCGGTATCCGCGCCAAGATCGTGCAGCGCGATGCGTCATCGATGCGCGAAGCCGCGCGCAAAGGCCAGACCGATCTCGCGCTCAAGGAATGGTGGGCCGATTATCCCGACGCCGAAAACTTTTTATACCCGCTGCTGCACAGCAAGAACAAGGGCGTCGGCGGCAACGTTTCGTTCTACTCCAATCCGAAGTTTGACGCGCTGGTGGATCAGGCGCACCGCGAACTGGATGAATCGAAGCGCAATGCGCTCTATACCCAGGCAGACCAGGTCGAATTCAACGACGCACCGATGATTTACCTCTTCTTCTACAAAGACATGTACGCGGTACAGCCGTGGATCAAAGGCTTCACCGTCCCCGCCGTCTTCAACGGTCAACGGTGGACCGATGTGACGATCAGCAAGTAGAACGTGTTTTCTTTCATCGTCCGGAGACTTGCCCTTTCGATTCCGACGCTGTTCGGAGTGCTGGTAGTCGTCTTTCTCCTGCTTTACGTCGCGCCCGGAGATCCGGTGCAGGAGATGGTGGGTGAGAGAGCAGACCCGGAGACGATAGCGCGTCTGAGAAAGGAGCTGCATCTCGACGAGCCGCTGCTCAAGCAGTTCACTCTCTACACAGGTGGCGTGCTGCGAGGCGATTTCGGAAACTCGTACATCACGCAGCGGCCCATCATCACAGACATTCGTGAGAGGTTTCCGAAGACTCTCCTCCTCGCCGGCTCGGCGATGCTACTCGCATCGGTGCTCGGGATCACCCTCGGGGTCCTGAGCGCGCGGAATCCAGGCGGTTGGTTCGATCGGCTAGGCCTGGGGTTCGCCTATCTCGGAATCTCGTTCCCGGTCTACTGGGTCGGATTGATTCTCATTCTGGTCTTTGCGGTGATTCTGAAGTGGCTTCCTCCGTCTGGCTACGGCGGCATCAAGTACCTCATTCTTCCCGCATTTGCGCTCGGATCGCGCTCAATCGCTTTCCTCGCGCGGGTGACGAGATCGGCGATGCTCGACGTCTTGAGTGGCGACTTCGTTCGGACCGCTCGCGCGAAGGGACTGAAGGAGCACGTCGTGATCATGAGACATGCGCTGCGCAACGCCCTCATTCCCATCATCACCGTGCTCGGACTCGATTTCGGATACTATCTCACCGGCAGTATTCTCACCGAGACGATTTTCAGCTGGCCCGGGCTCGGCCGCTACGTCGTCAACGCGATCACCAGGCGCGACCTGCCCGCGATCCAGGGCTCGGTGTTGTTTCTGAG
>CATPBD010000095.1 GCA_955652265.1 uncultured Gemmatimonadaceae bacterium
TCAAGGATGGCGAGCTACTCTTCATGAACGTAGATCCGGCGGACTTCGCGGATCCTTCATTCGACGTGAAAGCACTCAACGTCAAAGATCCGACCCGTGTGGTGATCGAGATCACTGAGCGCACTGCCATCAAGGATTATCCGAAATTCCGCGGCCGTCTCAAGGAGTTCCGCGATGAGGGCTACCGCTTCGCGGTCGACGACGCGGGAAGTGGCTACGCCGGCCTGGGCTCGATCGCGAATCTGGAGCCCGACTTCATCAAGCTCGATATGTCCCTCATCAACTGCATCGATCAGAATTTCATCAAGCAGAACCTGGTGGAGACGATGGTGCGGTTCGCCAACGAGCACGGCGCGATGGTAATCGCCGAGGGCGTCGAGCGGAAGGAAGAGTACGACATGGTGAAATCACTCGGCGTCCATCTGGTGCAGGGTTTCTTCGTCCACAAGCCGAGTGAGAACGCGGTCGGTTATCGGCCGCCGGTGCATCCGGCGCCGGTGCTCACCGATCCAGCAAGGCGCTGACGAGCGCAAACGAACGCTCCGCGGCACCAACACCGCTCCTGACCATCTCGCTTGCCGCTTCCGCGGCGGAGCTGCGCGCCGCCAGGGATCCGAGCCAGTCGCTCAATCTGAGTGACAGATCAGCGTCTCCGGTGACGACGGCACCGCCTCCCGCCTCGATCAATCTCGCGGCGTCCCGACTCTTGTCGTTGCGGGGGCCGAACAGAACTGGCGCGCCGAATGCCGCGGGCTCGAGGACCGAGTGCAAACCGGCCGAGTGGAACGCACCGCCGACGAAGGCGACATCCGCGAGCGCGTAAAGATCCCCGAGAATTCCGAAGCGATCGACGAGCACGACGTCGGCGTCCGGGGCATCACGAGCGTCAATTCGCGCAAAACGCAAATCGCGGTTGCGAGCCCAGCGCTTGATGGATTCGATGTGAGTCGCCCTCAATTCGTGCGGCGCGATGATGAGTCGCGCATCGGGAATCTTGTCGCGGATTTTGCGCCAGGCGCTCAAGAGATGGACTTCGTCGGACGGCCACGTCGACCCCGCGACAAGCGTCGGGCGCGATGAGCGCATTGCTTCAACGAGAGCGGAAGGGGCGCGTCGTGCGCGCGCCCATACCTGATCGTATCGCGTGTCACCGGTGACCTGAACTCTCTCCGGCCGGACACCCACCTCGCGGAAATGCTTCGCATCCGTTGCGTCGATAGCGCCGACGCGCTCGATCGTGCGATATGCATCCGCCAGAAGGGCTCGCGCGAAGAAGCCTCGGCGACCCGACGATTCCGGTAGAGTCGCACTGATGACTCCGATCGGGATATCGGCCGACGCCGCGCGCTCCGTGAGTGCGGGCCAGATGTCCAGCTTGCTGAAGACGAGCGCACTCGGGCGGAGAGCAGCGATGATCGCATCCGCGTCGGCGAACGTGTCGAACGGCAGGTAGTCGGCGAAGTCGACGTCGAGTGACTGCGCGAACTGTTGAGCACTTGGAGAATAGAACGTGTAGGCGATCTGAACGTCGGGCATGCGAGTGCGCACCAGCTCGATGACCGGTTGGGCCTGGAGCCCTTCGCCTACCGACGGGGCGTGAAACCAGATGAGCGGCCGCGCCGTATCGCGAAAGGTCGATGACCACTGCTCATACCGCCCAACTATTCCCCGCCGAGCGCTCAACCCACGGCGAACCTTTGATTGCCCGTCGGGAACGACGCGCACGAGTGCGTGCGCGAGATGCCCCGCGAGTGCGTAAGGAATTCGCAGCAGCGAATTCACGGTTTGCTGTGGCTTCTAAGGCGTTGTCTTCTTGCTCTTGACCATCGCGGTATCGATGGCGCGGCGAAGCTGGTCGATCGGCTGCGCTCCGGCCAGGAGCTTGTCGCCGATCATGAAACTGGGCGTCGAGTTTACGCCCGCCGTCAGAGCACGATCGTGATCGGCTTGGATCAACGACTTCATCTTCCCGGATTGAACGCACTGCCGCCAGCGCGCGATATCCACACCCTGGCCGCGTGCAAGCGAGTCAAAGTAATTGGCCGGAGTCGGCAACACTTCCCACTTGGACTGAGTAGTGAAAAGGGCATCGTGCATCTCCCAAAACTTTCCCTGGGCTCCCGCGCACATTGCCGACTCGGCGGCGGCCCAGGCGTACTGGTGCTGTGCGAGCGGAAAGTTCACGTACGCAAGCCGTACCTTCCCCCCGCGAACGAACTCGTTGCGAAAAGTCTGATAGGTTTCGTCGTGCCATTGCTTGCAGAAGGGACACTGGAAGTCGCTGACCTCGATCACCCACAGAGGCGCGTCGGAGCTTCCCTGAATGCGCGCGAGGTCGGCTTTGACGAGATCGGAGTCCTGGACGGCCAGCGCAACGGTATCTTTGCGCGTGGTAGCTGTGCTTTCGGCTCCCTGTTTGTTGCTGCTGGCGGGAGCGCACGCGAGAGAAAGCGCGACAAGGGCGGTTGCGCTGACGCGATTGACTTGTAAATGAATCATCTGCTAAATAGACCTCCGGTCCAACTATGAAATCAAGGGAAAGCAAATCCTAGACGTACTGGTGTTGGGTTTTCCGTCTACGGCAAAACTCCTTGCCGTCCTGCGGGCGACTGCGCTGTTCCTTCTTCCGCAAGGCATCCAGATTCCGCCGCCGACCGGACTGGTAAACGATTTCGCGCACGTCATTTCGCCCGACGCGGCACAGCGGATGGAGCGCATCGCCGAGGACGTCCGGGCGAAATCGCGGGGCGAGATGACGATCGTCACGCTTCCCGATATCGGTACGCGCGA
>CATPBD010000096.1 GCA_955652265.1 uncultured Gemmatimonadaceae bacterium
CACCTGATTCGTGAAGCTCGCCGACATCACAAAGCTCGGATGTCCCGTCGCGCAGCCGAGATTCAGCAAGCGGCCTTCGGCGAGAATCATCACGCTGTGGCCATCGGGGAAAACGTACTCGTCGTACTGCGGCTTGATCTGCACGCGCTTCATGCCTTTCGTCTTCTTGAGACCAGCCATGTCGATCTCGTTGTCGAAGTGGCCGATGTTGCCGACGATCACCTTGTCCTTCATCTGCGCCATGTGTTCGGCGGTGATGATGTTCTTGTTGCCGGTCGCTGTAACAAAAATGTCAGCGGTCTCCACGACGTCTTCGAGCGTCGTCACCTGGTAGCCTTCCATTGCCGCCTGCAGCGCGCAGATCGGGTCGATTTCAGTAATCACCACCCTCGCGCCCTGTCCCTTCAGGGCTTGGGCGCAACCCTTTCCGACGTCGCCATAACCGCAGATGACCGCGACTTTTCCGGCGAGCATCACGTCTGACGCGCGGAGAATTCCGTCAGTTAGCGAGTGACGGCAGCCATAGAGGTTGTCGAATTTGCTCTTCGTCACGGAGTCGTTGACGTTGATCGCTGGGAAGAGGAGCGTCCCCGCCTCCATCATCTGGTAGAGACGGTGCACGCCTGTCGTCGTCTCCTCGGAGACGCCGCGCAGATCCTTCGACATCCGCGTCCAGCGCTGCGGATCCTTCTTGTACTCCCGACGCAGAAGATTGAGGATGACGCCGTACTCCTCTGAATCCTTGTTGGGATCGAACTCGGGAACGCGGCCGGCTTTCTCGAATTCCACTCCCTTGTGAACGAGCAGCGTCGCATCGCCTCCGTCGTCGAGAAGCAGATTGGGCCCTGAGCCGTCGGGCCACACGAGCGCCTGATCGGTGCACCACCAATATTCCTCCAGGCTCTCCCCCTTCCACGCAAACACTGGAACGCCCTGTGGATCATCGATCGTGCCTTTCTTGCCGACTACGACCGCGGCGGCCGCGTGATCCTGTGTCGAGAAGATGTTGCACGATACCCAACGCACATCCGCGCCCAGCTCGGTAAGCGTTTCGATGAGAACAGCCGTCTGCACAGTCATGTGCAGCGAACCCATGATCTTCGCGCCCGCCAGCGGATGTTTTCCCTTGTACTCGGCGCGGAGCGCCATCAGGCCAGGCATCTCGTGCTCGGCCAGACGAATCTCATTGCGCCCGTATTCGGCGAGAGACATGTCCTTCACCTTGTACGGCTCGCGGCCCGCTTCCACTGCCGCCGTAAATGCGTTCATAGGTTCTGCGATGGTGCCCACTTTTCGCTCCATTCGAGGGTCTGCGTTGATTCGTGCGTCAGGCGGTTTTCATGAGCGGAACCGCGTCCGCTTTCCTGCGTGGTGTGGTTCGAGTTGCTGATGCAGCGCTCCTTCTCGCTGTCGCCGCAAAGAGAACCGGTCCTTTTGCATCTGGGTCGGGTGACAGGGGATTATAGCGGAAGCCCTCCAATCCGGCCGATTGCATCCAGCCCCCCAGCGTCGGGCTGTCAAATCCCTGCCATAGATGTCCCATCGTCTGCCGAAGGTCTTGCCTGTCGTGCGGCATCATGTCAAGCACGAGTAGACGGCCACCCGGCTTGAGAACGCGCCCCGCTTCTGCGATCACGCGCACCGGATCCGCGACGTAGTGAAGCACCAGGAACAGCAGGGCGACATCAACTTCGGCATCAGCGAGCGGGAGAGATTCGAGTCGCCCGTTTCGGATGTCGACGTTGTCGATTCCGTGCAGGCGCTTTCGCGCCGCGGAGAGCATTGCGCTCGATTCATCGACTGCGATCACCTGCGCTACAAACGGCGCGAGTGCCTGCGTGATCGCGCCGGTTCCCGAGCCGAGGTCCGCGACCTTCCAACTCTCATCGAGGAGCCCCAACAGTGCGATGTCGGCGCGTCGTCCGAACAGCTCGAGGCGCATTTTGTCCCACTGGCCGGCGGAGGTTGAAAAGAATTGCTGCGACCTCGTGCTTCGTTCCGAGAGCACCGCTTGTGTACGTCGTAGGTCGTGCTCGGCGGCGGTCGAGTGCATCACTTCGTCGCGCACCAAATGCCAGAGACGTCGACTCGGGGCATCGAGGGAATCAGTGGCGATTCTGTAGTGTCGGCTGGTTCCTTCAGCCCGCGCCTCTACCCACCCCTCCGCGGCCAGCATCTTCAGATGCCTGCTGATGGTGGATTGAGGGAGCTGCAGGATCGAGCGGAGCTCGTTCACCGTTAGCTCGTTCCGCTCGAGCGCGAGCAAGAGCCTGCTCCTCGTAGGATCCGCGAGGGCTGTCATCTGCCCGAACAGGGCGATCGGCGTCAAACGTTCCATCCGTTCATCCGGATTAAAGGTTATAACAATTGTCGGCAGAAGTCAAGACGATGATATTGTTTGAGCATAATGAACGAATACCCCCTCTCCACTCGCGCATGACCTTCGAGGCAAGTCTTCAGCGTCTTGACGAAATCCTGGCCGCACTCGAAGGGCAGCAGGTCGGCCTCGACGCTTCGCTCAAGCTGTTCGAGGAAGGAGTCGAACTGCTGCGATCAGCATCGGCGGAGCTCGGCCGAGCGGAGACGAAGGTGCAGATGCTACTCGAGAAATCCGATGGCGGATTCGAGCTCCGGGAGATGGATCTCTAGAGAAGTGCCAGCTCGCTTCGATGCAGAGCGTGAGAGCATCGAGCAGCGCCTCGATGAGATCTGTGCCACGTATCTATCGACACTCCCCGCCGGGATCGCGGACGCCATTCGCTATGGACTGAAGAGTCCCGGCAAGAGAATTCGTCCGCTGCTCCTGGTTTACGCGTACCGCGCTGTTCGCGGGAGCGGAGATGCGACACTTCTCGCGTGCGGACCGGAGATAATCCACGCCTACTCACTGGTTCACGACGATCTGCCGTGCATGGATGACGATGACATGCGACGTGGCCGGCCCACCGTGCACAAGGTCTACGGCTCGAGAACGGCAATGTTGGCTGGGGTTGCCATGATCCCAGTCGCTGCGCTCGTGGTCCGAGACGGGGCGCGCGGCATGAGGTTGTCGCCGGAAGTCAGCGAGAAGATTCTCGAGACGCTGCTCGAAGCTGGTGGAATATCCGGCATGATCGGCGGCCAGACGCGTGATCTGGCCGGCGAGGGTCGATCGCTGTCGTTGGTGGAGCGCGAAGAGATTCATCGGGCGAAGACTGGCGCGCTCATCGTTGCTTCACTCAACATGGGGGCCCGTGCGGCGGGGGGCTCGTCCGCAGAGTTCGCCGCTCTCGAGCGCTACGGCCGCGACATCGGGCTCGCATTTCAGATCATGGACGACGTGCTCGACGTGACATCGACAACGACGGCGCTTGGCAAGACGACCGGAAGGGATGCGACGCTGGGAAAGAGCACTTATCCTGCGCTACTCGGCGTAGAGGGCGCTCGGACAAGGGCGCGAGCCCTGATCGACGACGGTCTGGAAGCTCTTGCCGAGCAGAAGCTGCTCACACAGGAGCTGTCCCAAGTCGCTAATTTCATGGTAACACGCACGTCCTGAAATCCTGTCAGAAATGTCAATTCTCGATCGAATCAATTCGCCCGCAGACCTCAAGCCGATGACGCGCGATGAGCTGCGTGCCGTCTCGGAAGACATGCGGACGCGCCTCATCGAGGTGTGTTCGCGCACGGGTGGACACATTGGCGCGGGACTCGGAGTCGTCGAGCTCACGGTGGCACTTCACGCGGTATTCGACACTCCCGTGGACAAGATCGTCTGGGACGTCGGACACCAGGGATATCCGCACAAGCTGCTGACGGGTCGCGCAGACCGGATCGACACGCTACGTCAGGAAAACGGGCTCTCCGGCTTCCTCAAGCGCACCGAAAGCGAGTACGACGCCTTTGGCGCCGGCCACGCGGGAACGGCAATCTCTGCCGGGTACGGGATGGCAGTCGCGCGCGATCTGAACGGCGACCAGTTCAAGGTGGTCTCAATACTCGGAGACGGAGCGCTGACGTGCGGCCTCGCCTACGAGGGCCTGAACAACGCGGGTGCGTCGGAGCGCGACTTCATTGTCATCCTCAACGACAACGAAATGTCCATCGCGCCCAACGTCGGCGCGATGTCGAAGTATCTCACTTCGATACAGCGGAATCCTCTTTACAATCGCGTCAGGTCCGCGATCGGATCAGTCATCGATTCCGCGCCTGGCCCTCTTGCCGGGGTTGGTACTCTCGTCCGGAAGTGGGAGGAGAGCGTAAAAACTTTCTTCACCCCAGGGGTTCTCTTCGAGGAGCTCGGCTTTCGCTACTTCGGTCCGATCGACGGCCATGACATCGATGCGCTGATGAACACCTTTGCCGCCGTAAAGGAATTGGCGGGACCTCGTCTCATTCACTGCATCACTCAGAAG
>CATPBD010000097.1 GCA_955652265.1 uncultured Gemmatimonadaceae bacterium
CCAGATCCCCGCGCACGAGCTCGGCGTTCCAATCGACCCGGTCCAGGGTGCTCGACACGACGTACTTCTTTGCCGCGTCGATCGTCCGGGCGAAGGGTTCCATCCAATCAGGCCTCGCTCCCGCCGGCGCCGGCCGCCGCCACGCTGCCTCCATCATTTCGTAGGTCACCCGGCCAAAGAGGAGGGCATCGGCCTGCTCGAGGTTCTCGACCGCGTGACGGTGCAACTCCTCGTCAACGACCCCTTCCCGATGATCGCAGCACCCGTCCAATGTGACGTTGATGGAATACCGAAGGGGTCGCATTACGCTAAGAGTACCGCCGATGGTGTAGCGTAGCAAAAGCGGGCGCAGGCCGTGTACGTTGCGCCGATCAGCAGTTGTCCTTACTCTCTGTGCGAAGCCCCTCGTGTACCCGGGACTGTAACCGGAATCCAATCTTCTGTGCGCGCCACCAACCCTAGCACGGCTCCGGCCACCCCACCGAGTATTCCGCCCCCGGTCCTTTGTCGGCCGTTGCAAGAGTGCGGGCATGATTTTGTTCAAGGCTTTCGACGGCCGTCACCGCTCGGACACCAGCTGCTTGAATCGTGGATCCTGTCTGAGCGGATCAAACCATGGATCCGACCGAAGCCACGTCGGTGAGAGATAGCTTGGTATGCTCAGCAACTGGGTGAGCGCCGCGAGAGCTTCGTCCTTCGCTCCGACCAGCGTGTAGGCGTCGGCCGCCAGTTCTAGATTCGCGGCCGCTCTCAACGCGTCGCGGTGGATTGGCACGTCTTCCATCGCGCGATTCCCCTCGGCCAGCGTCTTATCCCGGTCGCCTTTTGCGGCGTAAGCAAGCGCAAGTGCGGCGTGCATTCCTCCGTCGAAGAACGTGCCGGTGAGAGATGCCGGAACGCGCAGAATCAAAGAATCGGCGAACTGACCCATTGCGTCATTCTTTTGCTGATAGCGTGCGAGCATTACCCTACCCACGAAATAGCCGATACGCCGCACATCTTCCTTCGGCGCCGCCGAGCTCTCCATCTCTCGCGCAAGCTTCGGGTCCAACACTCCCAGCCAACGAGTAAAGTTCTCTTCGTCAATAAGTCTCGCGGCAAGCTGGGCGACGGGGATCTGCCGCTGCGCCTGTTCGAGCAGCGCCAGAGCTCCCTTCAGATCGCCGGACCGCAGTATCATCGTCCGGCCGAGCACGAAGTACGCAGGATACTGTCCCGGCGCGATCTCGATGCGGCGGCGGCAGGTCTTCTCCGCGTCGTCGTAGTTGCGCATCATCATTTGTGTCTCGCCCAGGTCATCCAGGTTCGACACATTGCGGGGATCTAGCTCTGTCCCGCGCTTCATGTCGCTCAGCGCGTTTCCCCACCGGCCTTGCCGCCGCTCGACAACCGCCGTTAGATAAATCGCGTGTGGGTCATTGGGCGCGAGTCTTCGTGCGATCGCGAGCTCGTCCAACGCATGCTGGTAGTCCAGCTTGCCATGATAGTAGTATTCCGCGAGCGCGTTATGCGAATCGGGGAGGTCAGGCCGCAATGCAAGGGCTCTATCGGCTGCGCTCTTTGCCAGCGCCAATCGTCGAGGTGAGACATCCCCCCGAAACCAGTACACGCTGAGGTGTGCGCTCGCCAGTGTGGCATACGCCGTGGCAAATGTCGAATCGAGAGATACGGCGCGGTCCAGGTAATCGACGGCACGTTGAAACTCTGAAGCATCCCAGGTCCCCATCGTGAGGGCCAGTCCGCGAAGATAGTAGTCGTACGCCTCGAGATTATTCGTCGGTCGTGACGTGAGCGTTTTCTGCTCGCCTTCCGTCAGTCGCAGCTTGAGCGCCTGCGCGACTTGCTCGGCGACCTTTCCCTGAATCTCGAACACGCCAGTCGCCTCGTTCTGATACGGCTCCGCCCACATCTGAGCGCCATCGCTGGCACGAAGAAGTGCCGGTGAAATTTTCACGAGATTGTGACCCACTCTGGACCGGTCCCATCTTACTGTGCCGGTCAACAGGTAGGCGACGCCGAGCTCCTTGCCGATCTGGGTCGGTAGCTTGTTGGTATTGGCGTAACTCTTGGCGCTCTGTCGCCCAATGACTCTCAGGCCGGAGAGTTTGCCCAGTCGGCTCGATATCTCCTCCGCCATTCCATCGGCGAAGTAGGCGTCGTCGGATTTTCCCAGATTTTCGAAAGGGAGCACCGCGAGCGAGGGCGTAGTGTCGGCCGCGGCTGCAGCGACGACGGGGGTCTTGTGATCGTACCAGTACCAGCTCGACGAAGCGAGCGTCAGCAACACCAGCGCGAGACCTACCGCTGTGAAAAGTCCCCGCCTGTCGGATTTATCCGTGGAGCGCGGCGTTACGGCGCCAATATGTGGCGTCGTCGCGCCGCTCGGCGTAACAGCAGCTTCCAGCTCGGCGAGCATCTCGCCCGCGGATTGCGGGCGATCCGCCGCGTGCTTTTCGAGAGACCGCATGACGAGCGAAGACAGAGCAGTTGGAACGGACGGCCGCCGCTTATCGATCGGTTCCGGCTTCTCAACCGCATGCGCTGCGAGCATCGCCTGTGGGGAGCGCGCGCTGAACACCTGATGTCCCGTCAGCATCTCGTACGCCATGGCGCCGACAGCATACAGATCAGCACGATGGTCTGTCGCGGGGTCTGCAGCTGCCTGCTCAGGGGACATGTAAGCCGGAGTGCCAAGCGCGACGCCGAGTGAAGTAAGCGAAGATCCGGGATTAGTCGATGCGCTCAACGCCTTGGCGACACCGAAGTCGGCGACCACCGCGTGATTGCCGGTGAGAAGAACGTTGTCCGGCTTGATGTCGCGATGCACGACACCGTGCTCGTGGGCGTACGAAAGGGCACTCAGCACGTCGCGAAGGATTCTGGCCGCTTCCTGAATCGGCAACTCTCCCGAGCGGGCTAATCTCGCCCGCAGTGATTCGCCTTCAATGAAAGGCATCGTATAGTACGGGAGTCCCTCACTGATGCCCGCAGCATGAACCGGTACGATGTGCGGATGCTGCAGCTTGGCCGCGAGCTGGATCTCGCGTCGGAATCGCTCGACGTTGACGGTGGCAGCAAGGTCAGG
>CATPBD010000098.1 GCA_955652265.1 uncultured Gemmatimonadaceae bacterium
CGATATCGGCTGCGGCGAAGGCTGGCTCGTGCGCGCGCATGCCGAACACGGCATCAGCGCAATTGGAGTGGATGCAGTCGACACTCTTATCGAACAGGCACCAAACGCCGGCGGGGGAGATTTTCGCGTTGCGTCTTACGAAGAGATCGCCGACGGTGGCCTCGATGTGAGAGTCGACGTAGTGGTCGCAAACTTCTCATTGATCGGGAAGGAATCTGTGGAAGGTGTCATTCGCCAGGCACCGGCACTCCTCGAGACAGATGGATCTCTGATAATTCAAACTCTCCACCCGGTCGTTGCCACTGGCGAACTGCCCTACGAGGATGGATGGCGTCACGGATCGTGGGCGGGGTTCAACTGTGATTTCTCCGATCCAGCGCCATGGTATTTCCGTACCGTCGAGAGCTGGAAGAGATTGATCACCGAAAGCGGCTTTAACTCGGTCGAGCAGCGAGAGCCGCTGCATCCCGCCACCGGAAAACCCGCGTCGATCATCTTCATCGGCTCCGAACCGAGTCTTGCTAGGGCCCGACTCCGCCACTAACGTAGGGCACCCGTTCACCACGGAACCCGGCCTCCTCGACGGGAAAACGCGACTCGGAGATACTCATGAAGCCTGCCTTCGTTCGCCGCGGCGCGCTCCTTCTAGCGCTCGCGATCGCCACGCCTACTCTGCTCGTCGCTCAGATCCCCATTGGAACCATTAGCGGCAGAGTTACTGATGCCTCGCTGGGGCGCGGTCTCCCGGGTGCGCAGATCATCGTGACCGGGACGCGAATAGGCACCGTTACTGGACCCGACGGCGAATACACGCTGACAGGCGTGCCGACGGGACAGCGCACCATCACCGTGCGACGCATCGGATATCAGCCGGCCGTTCAGACAGTGCAAGTCCTTCCCGGCGCCACGGCGACTGCCGATGTTGCCCTGGGCATCAGCGCCATCAACCTGAGCGAAGTGGTCGTCACTGGCACGGGCACAGCCACAGAGAAGCGTAAAGTCGGAACGAGCATCGCGACGATCGACTCCGCCGTCATCGGCAGAGCGCAGGCGCTCACCGTCGACCAGGCGATGCAGGGCAAGATTCCCGGCGCGCAAATAACCCAGAACTCGGGCAACCCTGGGGGTGGCGGAATCTCTGTACGCCTCCGCGGCGTGAATTCCTTCATCTCCGGATCCGACCCGCTCTACATCGTGGATGGTGTGATCGTCGACAACGAGTCGGGACAACTGGCCGACCTTGGAACCCGGTCGAATCCGCAGAATCGTCTGGCCGATCTGAATCCGGACGACATCGAGCACATCGAGATCATCCGTGGCGCAGCGGCGGCCGCGCTATATGGCTCACGCGCCAACAACGGCGTGGTGCAGATCTTCACCAAGCGCGGAACGATCGGCAAACCGCACTTTTCCTCCGTCACGCGCTGGGGCAGCAGCGAGCTCCGGGCGCAACAGCCCTTCAACTTCTATCCGTTCGATGTGAACGGACTTCCGATCGCGCGCTACAACTATCAGGACGCAATCTTTCATCGCGCGCCTCTCTGGGAACAGAATCTCACCGTCGAGGGCGGAACCGACCAGACCCGCTACTTCATGAGCGGGAACTTCGGTAGCGAGCAAGGCATCATGCGCTCCACATCGTCGCGGCGCACTGGAGCGCGCGTCAATCTGCAGCAGCAGCTCACGCCGCGCCTGATCGCGAACGTCACGTCCAACTACGTAACGACCAACAACGAGATCCAGGCGTTCGGAGAGCAGAACGATTACGGAGTGATGGGATCGCTCTTTTTCGCGCCGACCAATGTTGATTTCCGGCCGGTCAACGGCATTTACCCGCTGCCGCCCGCGCTCGGAACCAACCCCCTTCTCGCCATCGACCGCATTCGCAACCCGCAAACGATCGAGCGATTCATCGGGTCAACGAAGCTCTCCTGGACGCCGCTCACCAATCTGCTGGTGGATTACACGATCGGCATCGATAACACCGGCTTCGAGCAGCGTCAGTTCATCCCCCGCAATGCTGTCCTCACCGCTCCACTGAATACCGGAAGATCGCTGTCGGTGTTCGAGAACAACCGCGTCGTGAATCAGGACGGCGTCTCGAGCTACACCTGGAGACCCATGGGCTCCCTCGACCTGCGGACCACCGGCGGATTCAACTACACCTCGCAGCGCGTGCGCGTCACCCAGGCGATCGCGAATGGTCTCGCTCCCGTGGGTGATCTCGTGAGCGCTGGTTCGGTGTTCACCGCCGCGCAGAGCGACGTCCAGCTTCGGACACTTGGGTTCTATGGACAGCAGGAGGTCGGCATCAGAGACAGGCTCTTCCTCACCGGCGCTGTTCGCTACGATGCATCGTCCACTTTTGCTCCTTCGGAGCGGTGGCAGGTCTTCCCGAAATTCTCGGCGTCATACGTCGCAATCGACAACAGACCCGGCGCCCTCAACAGTCTTCGCCTCCGCAGTGCGCTGGGCTGGGCAGGCAGTCAGCCGGGTATTCTCAACGCGTACTCTCAGTTCATCACGTTTACACAGTTCCCGTTTGCGAACCGTCCCGGGTTCGTCAACGACGTGACCTTCGGCAACCCGAATCTCCGCAACGAGCGCGCACGCGAGTGGGAGCTGGGCGCCGACGCCGGATTCCTCGGCGGTAGAGTCGCGACCGAGGCAACGTATTACAATCGGCTGGTCTCCGACCTTCTCTTCTTCCGCCCTCTTCCGACCAGCACCGGATTCTCGCGCCAGTTCTATCCCATCGGAACGATGTCCAACAAGGGCTTCGAGCTGTTGCTGCGGACGACGAACGTGGATGCGCCGAATCTCGAATGGACATCGACGATGACGTACTCGCGCAACAGAAATCTCGTCGAGAGCCTGACGATTCAGGATTTCCAGTCAGCGGGTGGATACCCGAATCGGATTCGTGCGGGTGAGCCGGCTGGAGTTTTCTACGGGTCATACGCGGCGCGCAATTGCCTGACGGGCGCTCTGCTGACCGACTCGCTCGGCAGGTATCGGCGCAGCAACAACACCGCCGATATGGGAGCTAGTCTCGCAATCCGCGAGGCGTTGAGCGGAGGTACCTGCAACGATTCACTCAACAAGGTGCTCGGCGATCCCAATCCGAAGTGGATGGGATCCTTCCTCAACGAGTTCACCCTTGCCAAGAAAATCCGGCTTCGCGCGCTCCTCGATGGTGTGTTCGGGAACAAGATCATGAACCTCTCTACTCGCGCGCAGAACGCGGGAATCGCCAGCAATTCCAAGACGTACGAGCGCGAGCTGCTCCCCTACGGCGATCCGCGGAAGCTCCCGCCCACCTGGAACTCCCGCACCCAGGGAATCTTCGAGTACTGGATCGAAGACGGCACGTTCGTGAAACTGCGAGAGCTGAGCGCGAGCTATACGCTCAACACGCTCGGAGTGCGTCGCTACTTCGCGGATGGCGTCGACCTGAC
>CATPBD010000099.1 GCA_955652265.1 uncultured Gemmatimonadaceae bacterium
ACCCGTGCCAGACGCGGCGACCGATTCCGCGACGAGGGCCGCCTAACCAGGTCCGCTACTATAAGGAAGGTTGAGAGGAAGGTTGAGGCCCCGCTAGGCTTAGCGGGGCCTTTTTGTATCCGGTCGTTAACTGTAACGGGTGCTAAACTTGCCCGACTCGTCCCCGTGGAAGAATCCGCCCCCAACTGGGAAGGAGAGCGCCATGCGCTTCTCGCGCAGCGCATCTCCGACATTGGCCTGGCGATACGGGGAACGCTGCTCGAGAAGCTCGTCAACCAGCTGTACGAGGAGCTCGCGGCCAAAGGGCTCGACTTCCGTCCGCCCGTTTACCTCAGCGACCAGTGGGGCTGTCCAGACGGCACTCCGCTGATCGGAGTGCCTTTCTATCTCGCCGATGCTCGCCTGTCCAGGATCGAGGAAGACTAT
Source organism: uncultured Gemmatimonadaceae bacterium (assembly GCA_955652265.1). Taxonomy (GTDB): domain Bacteria; phylum Gemmatimonadota; class Gemmatimonadetes; order Gemmatimonadales; family Gemmatimonadaceae; genus UBA4720. Next base: position 427 of record CATPBD010000099.1, read on the forward strand.
TCAACGACGGTCGAGGGCGAAGAAGAAACGATGCGCTACCTGCGCCACGAAGCGGGTCACGCATTCAACTATGCCTATCGGCTTTACGACCGCACCGACTGGCGAAAGATGTTCGGCCCGTACTCCCGCCCGTACCGCGAGCGATATCGTGCCGACCCGTTTTCTCACGACTTCGTCCGACACATACTCGGCTGGTACGCGCAGAAGCACCCCGATGAGGATTTTGCCGAGACTTTCGCGGTGTGGCTTACTCCAGGCCTCGACTGGCGTCGTGTGTACGACGGCTGGGGCGCGCTGGCCAAGTTGGAGTACGTCGACAGAGTGATGAAAGAGATCGCGCACCAGGTACCCGAGGTTCCCGAGCCGTCGGACGACGACCTTCCGGTGACGGCGATGCAGTACACGGTGGCGGAGCATTACGCAGAGAACGCGGAGAGGATTCCCATCCGCGACCAGCGGATCTTCGACGGCGATCTGAAAACCATCTTCGCCGACGCGCAGCATGCGCCGGCCGCCGTGTCGGCGGCGGAGTTCATGGGGCGACACAAGCGCGAGATCGTAACGAGGATTTCGTACTGGACTGGTGAAAACGCATCCGTCGTGCGACAGTTCGTGGACTTTCTCGGTCAGCGCGTTGTAGATCTCGATCTCAAGCTTGCCGGCCTGGAGGCCGCCACGTTGATCGAGCTCACGGCATTCGGAACTGCGGTCATGATGAACTATCGGCACACCAATGCGATCGACGGTAGCGAAGCGACTGACGATAAGTGAAGATCACCGTACTACATAGCAAGGATGCGCTCGAGCCGCCGGTGGATCCGCTGCTCGACCAGCTGGACGCGGCGCTCGCCGCCAATGGTCATACGTCTCGTCGACTGGCGGTCGACGACGCTGTGCAGCCGCTGATCGACGAGCTGACGAACGAGCAGCCGGATCTCGTGTTCAATCTCGCGGAATCATTCCGCGGAAAGAGCGCGCTCGAGTCGAATGTCGCCGCGCTCCTCAACCTTCTCGATCTGCGCTACACGGGATCGAGTCCGGCCGGACTCATCCTCGCCGGCGACAAGACTCTGACAAAGAAGGTTCTGGCGTTCCACGGAATCCAGAGCGCCAAGTTCGCGACGATGTACCGCGGCCAGGTCGATTGGGCTGGAGACATCCACTTTCCACTGCTGGTGAAGCCGCCGCAGGAGGATGCGTCGCTCGGCATCACCCAGAAGTCGTTCGTAAACAACGTGAAGGAGCTTCTCGACGTGATGGGCGGCACGCAAGAGGAGTATCAGTCGGCGGTGTTGGTCGAGGAATTCATCGACGGCAGAGAGTTCTACGTGGGAGTGCTCGGAAACAGCAAGGTCGAGGCGCTGCCGATCATCGAGCTCGACTTCTCCAAGTTTCCGGTGGGATTGCCGAAGATCGCGAGCTGGGAAGCGAAGTGGGGAGACAGCGGAGACGAAAAAGGCGCGGAGTTCGAAGGAACGGAGTCCCTATTCCCCACCGACCTGTCCGAGGAGCTGACGACAAAAATCCAGCAGATAGCGATCGACTCCTTTCAGGCGCTTCGTCTCAGAGACTATGCTCGCATCGATCTTCGCGTCACCGACCGCGATGAGGTTTACGTGATCGAGGCCAATCCGAACTGCTACCTGGAAGAGAAGAGCGAGTTCGCGCGCGCGGCGCAGAAAGGTGGGATGGAGTATCCGGCGTTGATCGAGAGGATCGTGCAGCTTGCGAGCGCGCGTTACTCGAGGTGATATCCGCGAAAGCAAAAAAGCCGGCGATGTCGCCGGCTTTTCCGTTTGGCTTGCATCGAAGCGAGCTACCGCCGCTTCTTACGAGCTGCGGCCCGCGCTGCCTTTTTCCTCGCACGCGTGCGCGCGCCCTTGCGCGCCGATGCGCTACGGGCCGCTTTACTTCCCCTGCGTGGGGCTTTCTTCGCTGCTGCCATATTGTCTCTCCACGATGAAGTAAAACTCTCACCAGTGCCCCGATGGAACCGGCGAGTCCTGCATCGCGTCCTGACCGGCACGCGTGTGACCAAACACCTTCGTCCCGCCTCAATCTTTTTCTTGATCTTTACGGGCGCGACGACGAGCTCGCATCACTGCTCGTGAGTCGTCGCGAATATAGAATGCAAGAGATGTGCGTGCAATACTTTTTGCCGTCGATTCGCTCGACGCAATCATCACTTCCAAAAGTGCCTCGCGGCTGACAGGTTAGAACTTCCCGCATGCAGGAAAACTTTTTTCTCGAATTCCAACGGAGTAGCTGCTCGTGAAAGCGCTGGTAAAGGAATCCGCGGCGCCAGGTTTCAAGCTCAAGGATGTTCCCGAGCCGAGGATCCGCGAGGACGAAGTTCTGATTCGCGTGCGACGGGCGGGCGTATGCGGAACCGACGTTCACATCTACGATTGGGATGCATGGGCGAAGGGCCGCTGCAAGCCGCCGTTCGTGGTCGGACACGAATTCGCGGGCGACGTAGTACAGGTAGGTCGCCTCGTAACTGATGTGAAAGAGGGAGACCGCGTCACAGCCGAGGGCCACATCGTCGACGGACGGTGTCTCCTCTGCCGAACGGGCAACTCGCACGTGTGTCCCTACACAAAAATCATCGGCGTCGACCGCGACGGGTGCTTTGCGGACTACATATCGATGCCGGCGACCAACGTCTGGCATCTTGACGACGAGATCTCTTACGACGTAGGGGGAATCCATGACCCCATGGGCAACGCGTTTCACACCGTGCTGACCGCGGACATACCCGGCTCGGTTGTGCTGGTGACTGGATGCGGTCCGATAGGGATATTCGCAGTCGCGATCTGCAAAGCGGCGGGAGCGTCGCGCGTAATCGCCACCGATGTGAACGACACCAGGCTGGCGCTGGCTAAACGAATGGGCGCGAATGACGCGGTTCATCCCGAGCAGGCCGAGCAGATTGTGAAGGCGGCGACGGGTGGCCTCGGAGCGGACGTGGTGCTGGAGATGTCCGGAGTGCCCGCCGCGATCCACCAGGCGTTCGCACTGGTGCGGGTCGGCGGACGAGTCCAGATGCTCGGCATTCCTTCAAAGAAGGTGGATTTCGATCTGGCAACGGAGGTGATCTTCAAGGGACTCACCATCTATGGTGTCGTCGGCCGCCGGATGTACGAGACGTGGCACCAGATGACGCGCTTTCTCCGTTCCGGAGCATTCGATCCGACGCCCGTGATCACGCATCGATTCCCTCTTTCCGAAGCGGACGCCGCAATCGCCGCCATAAAATCGGGAGAAGCGGGAAAGGTCATATTCGAAATCGCCTGAGGAAACCTTTTCATCACTGAGGAGCGCGTGGCGCTGAACAAGAAGTTCGACTCCGAGCTCAAGGCCGCAATCGAGAAGCTCAAGCAGGACCGGGTCTACAAGCGTCTCAACTATCTCGCTTCGCCGCAGGGCGCGCGCGTTCAGATGGAAGGACGCGGCGAGGTCGTAATCCTTTCCTCGAACAACTATCTCGGTTTGTGCAACGAGCCGAAGGTGGTGAAGTCAGGAATCGAAGGACTGGAGCAATTCGGTGCGGGCACCGGCAGTGTCAGATTCATCTGCGGCACATTCACCATTCACCGCGATCTGGAGCAAGCGATCGCGGATCTGGTGGGGACCGAGGCATCGCTCAGCTACGTGTCGGCGTGGAACGCCAACGAGGGGCTAACCGCCACAATCGTCGAGCAGGACGATTTCGTGGTCTCGGATGCGCTGAATCATGCGTCGATCATCGACTCGATCAGGCTCGCCAAGGCAATCACCAAATGCACGACGGGAGTTTATCACCACTCTGATCTGGATGATCTCCGATCAAAGCTGGAGGGCGCCAGAAGCGCGCGCAGGCGAATCATCTGGACTGACGGCGTATTCTCGATGGAAGGAAGCATCGCCAAGCTTCCGGAGATACTCCAGCTCGCGGAGGAGTACGACGCGATTGTCGCCGTCGACGATTCGCACGGAACGGGAGTGCTGGGCGCGAACGGGCGAGGCACGGCTGAGCATTTCGGGGTACTCGGCGAAGTGGACATCATTACCTCCACGCTGGGCAAGGCGCTTGGCGGAGCGGCGGGTGGGTTCGTGGCAGGCGGTGCGTCGCTGTGCGACATGTTGACCCAGAGGTCGCGTCCTCAGCTCTTCTCGAATGCGCTCCCACCCACGGTAGCGGCCAGCGCGCTGGGCGCCATCAACCATCTGGAGCACAATCCACAGCTGGTGCAGAAGCTCCGCGAGAACACGCGTTATTTCCGCTCGTCCATCGGCGAGGCGGGGTTCAAACCTCTGCCGGGAGAGACCCCAATCGTCCCCATAATCGTGGGTGAGACGGCCACCGCCATAAGAATGAGTGACATGTTGCTGGACGAAGGCGTCTTTGTGACAGGGTTCGGCTTTCCGGTCGTACCTCAGGGGCAGGCGCGCGTGCGCTGTCAGCTCAGCGCCGCCCACTCACGCGACGATCTCGATCAGGCCCTAGCGGGCTTCAAGACCGTCGGGACGAAGCTAGGCATAATCTAGAGGACGCCTTCATGCAGAAGCTCAGATCAGTCGCCGTGGCAATAGTCGCCACGCTTGTCGTTTCCGCGAGCGCGAACGCGCAGGAGATGCGGAACTTCGACAACTCCTGGTTTTGGGGAGCGAAATCCGGAATCAATACATTCTCCGCGCCGGGCCACGGCAACACGTCGACTGTCGACATGGGCATCGACTGGCTCATTACGCGGAGCAAGGGCGGGCTCTACGTCTCAGGGAATCAGTCGATCTTCCAGCGAGACGTCGAAGTGTTCGACCCCGCGTCCAACACCGGGCAGCGGACAGTCCGCGTGAACGATCTGCGCCGCATCACTTTCGCCGCTCTCGCCTTCCCGAAACACTTTGGCGGAATCACTCCGTACGGCGGCATAGGCTACACGATCGTCGTTCTCGGTGATGCGCGGGTACGCGTGGACAGCGCGAACACGTTCCCAGGCAACGCTTTCTTCGACGCGGTCGACGCCATGCGTAGCCGTAGCGCAGTAATGGGAATGGCGGGCGTCCAGATCCAGACCAAACGCGCGGCTATATTCGCGCAGGAGACGATGCTGCCGAGCAATGGACAGTTCCTCTTCCCCAGCGTGCTTTCGTTCTTTGAATTCGGAATCCGTTACAACTATGGAAGCTCGATCGATCGGGAATAGCAGCTTTAGGCGCACCCGGCGATTTAGAG
>CATPBD010000100.1 GCA_955652265.1 uncultured Gemmatimonadaceae bacterium
CCGCGATGTTCACCGAGCTGGGCATGCACGACGCAGCGCGCGACAGTCATCTCATTCTTGCCGCCACTGCCCAAGCCAAGTTCACCCGGTGGTCAGCCACGCTGAACTTGATGGAGCTTGCAAGCCTCGACGGAATGGAGGACGCCTTTGACGACTATGCGCGTGAGCTAGCGCGGGCACCGCTGGGCGCCTGGGTTAGGTCGCACTATCTGCTCTTCCTCGGCGAGGGACTAAATCGCTTCGGCCGCCAAGACGCGGCAAAAGAAGCGCTCGAAGAAGCGGTCAGCTTCGCCGAATCCAACCAGATTCACCAGATCGCGTTCAAGGCGCAGACTGCACTCGCTGGTGTTCGCTCAGCCCCCCGAAGCGTTCCCACCTTCACCGCGGCGCCACAGGCATTCGTGCCCGACGACGTCAACGCTGTCGTTCGGGCCATCTCGGAACTCCGAAAAGCGGCTGTTACTGCCGGCTGAAAGGCTGCGTCAACCTTAGTTCGTGCAGGTCGAGGAACCGGTTACGATGGGGCAGACGTTCTTAGGACCCGTCATGTCCGAGCAAGCGGTGAGGACGACGGAGGCAATGATGGCGGTGGCGATTAGAAGTTTGCGGCGGATCATGGGTATCTCCTGACAGAGTAGGGGGACCTGACACGCCTCCAACGTAAGCGCCTCAGCAAATGCCGAAATGGCATTTTCTTATCAGAAAATGTCTGTTTTCTATCAAAAACAGCACTTTTCCTATCACTGACCCCTCGCGCTGACCGGCTTCGCGCGACAGTTTGATAGATCATGAGCGTGCTCGCGCCTTGCGTGGCGGCGTTCCTACCCTCGCGACTCTTAGCACACGTCAAGCACGTTTTTGCTGACGAGCCCGAGCTGCTCGTCGCCTCATCGTGGGAGGAGCTCGAATCCTTCATCCGTCGTAAACCGGTGACGGCGGTCATCCTCGACCCCTCAGCCGACGGGACACTGAACGTCAGCGCGGTCTCCGGACTCCTGAAACGTTATCCGTCGCTTCCCCTCATAGCCTACGTCACACTCCACGCGCCCGCATTCAAGGCAATTGCCCAGCTCGGCCGGCTTGGCCTTGAGGACGTCGTGCTCCACCGGTTTGACGATGCGCCCGAACGGTTCCGTGAGCGCGTCGAACAGGTTCAGGGCAACTCGTTAACGCACCGCGTGCTTGAGGACCTCAGTGGCTCGCTCAGGCTGCTTCCCAGACAGCTGTTCGTCACGATCGAAAACTTGTTCCAGCAGCCCCACCGCTACACGAGCGCACTCGACCTCGCGATGGAGGGGATCGCCATCGTCAGCGTCTATAGAAACCTCGACGCAGCAAACCTCGGCTCACCCAAGCGATTGCTTGTAGCCGCGAAGGTATTGCGGGGGTTTGGATATTTGCGAGACCCCGGTTACTCAGTACTCGATGTCTCCATCAAGCTGGGGTACAAGACCGCGCGTATTTTCTCGCAGCACTGGGTAAGCGTTTTCGGCCTCACGCCGGCGCGAGTTCGGAATCGGCTGACAGACGACGATGCCGTCGAAAGCATCTTGCGGTGGATTCGGGCGGCTGAAGACGATTCGTCCCTGCTGGACGACCACAACCCTTCAGGAGTGCGCGTCAGCCACCGTCGGGGCCACAAAAAGCGGGAGCCCAGCTAGTCCCACTGCAGGATGCCCTTCATGCCATCCAGTAGGGGCAGCGGCGAGGGTGACCGCGGCGGTGCGTTCGGGTCGCTACTGTCGTTCGCGACCCGGAGGAGATCGCTCCACAAATCATCACCCAGACGAACGGTCAACGGCTGTCCGGGAGCAGCGTCGCCCATGGAATCTGCAACGAGAGGGTGTGGCCTCTCAATGTCGTCAAACGGGTCTGGCGGATCTTTACGAGTAGTCATCTGGAAGGCGGTGGGGCGCTATCAGGTGGGTCGAATCGATCGAAAATGATCGGAGAACCCCCGGCGAACGCATTGACCAATATGCGACCATCACCCGTCACTCGTCTAGCCGCAACCATATGATTACCGAACCACCGGCCTCGGCGCGTGTCGAGGTCGTCGTAGCGGACCCCGTTCCCGCTCGAAGACGAATGGATGAAGCGGCGATTTCCCGCGTAAATCGCGACATGGCTTATGCGTCCGCCCTGCTCAAAGAGCATTAAGTCCCCAACCGCAAGAGAACGCGTTGTTGGCTCGACGGGAACGCCAACACCCGCCATTTGCCGCGACGTCCGCGGCAGGTCCACGCCCTCGAGCCCGTAGACGTACTGAACGAACCCCGAACAATCGAAGCCCGACTCGGGAGACCTCCCACCGTAACGGTACGGCACGCCGATATAATGCTCCGCGGCCGGCACCACTCGGCGAGCAGCCCCGCTCGCAGAGGCGGTGTTGGTTGGCCAGTAGACACGGCCCGCTCCGGTTGGTCGAGGTGCGCTGGAAGGGATGTCCGAACGTCGTCTCGAATAGACCGAAGAGCGTTGGGGACCACCTCCAAAATGAAACCCGATTCCTACTCGATACTCGATTCCGCGAACGAACTGGGAGTCCGCGAGAGTTGCCGGCGCCGCGAGATGCCGCGACCGAGCTTCCCCGTTGACGGAGAGCAGCCGCCCCAGCGCCAGCTGCAGACCGCCTCCGTAACTCCACGTGCGAATCGCGTCGGTGAAGCCCGCCGGCTGGGCGCTGCTTTCTAATCCGATACCGCCGAAGGTGTAGGGCATGAAGCCCTCACCGAGGCCGGCATTCACCGGCCCCAACAGAAGGTCTGCGTTGGTAGCCCAGACCAGGCTGGACGAAGCTTGGGTCAAGCCGCTCTGCGTCGACAGCGACGAGATGCCGAGGCCCCCGCTTCCGCGAATACCGACATAGGGAGTGCCGACGCTAAGCGAGAGACCACCGAGCGTTCGCGTCACCGGTGAGGAATTGTCGAGCGCCCCATAGAACTCGACGCCACCGGCGACCTGACCGGCCAGACCAACTGGTACCAGCAAATACGATAGGAGTCCAGAAAGACCTATCAAGCGTCGCAGGTGCATAAGCGACTCCACTGAAGAGGTTGGCCCTATAGGGGCATTACCAGGACCAGGGCATGCCAAGGCGCTAACCGATTGCGCCACAGCGACTTCGTGCCATGAGCCTCAGCCGTAAACATCCTATTGTCACTTTTCTCGGACAAGCTCAGAGGTCAGAGGAACGATCTGAGTTGGGCGGGTATGACGAAAGACGCCTGTTTTGCGTGCGGGTTACCCACGTACACAACCCTACCTCGAACCGGAGAGCACGGTTCCAAAAATCGAATGGCGATCGATCCTAGCCCTGCTCTCTGCGGGACTCATCGTTTCCAATGGGTCGGTCAAGTCTCTTATTGCCACGCCCTCGATCAGCGAGGCGGTCTCCACCGCGTCCGCTAACATCGCCGAGAATCTGTCGAGCGGCCCGCATCTTGGCTTCGACACCTTCTCCTATCCGGGCGCCGCCGCCATGCATGCGTGGCTGACAGCTGACAAGCCATACAAGTGGGTGGGCTACTACTTAACCGCGCCTTGCCACACGGACTCGTCGTGGGAGGGAAAGCGTGACACCCTTTCGAACATGGGATGGGGTATGGCGGTGATCTACGTCGGTCAGCAGACCTGGGGAAAAACCCCCGGAGCCAAGATGGCCGTAACCCGCTTGGTCACCAAACGCGTCCGCCAGGTAAGAACGCGAAACGGCAAGCGCGTGGTGAGCTACATCAATAAGCGCACTGCCGTGCGCGTGATGGTATCGCCTCGCGCTTCTCGCAACACAAGCTGCTCGACGCAGTTCGTGAGCGCGGCTCGCGGGACTGCGGATGCGAACGATGCTATCGCCAAGACTGCGGCCGAGGGATTTGCCAGAGGCACGGTTATTTTTCTCGACATCGAGCGCATGGACGCTGTCCCTCAGGCAATGCGGGACTACTACCGGGCCTGGACGAAGCGGGTGATCGAGGACGGCCGTTTTCGACCCGCCTATTACGCGCACATCTTCAACGCGAATCTGGTCTACAACGACGTGAAGCAGGTGCTGGCGAGCGCGGGGATCTCAACCGACCCACCGTTCTGGATCTCTGGCGGCGGCGGATTCACGGAGGATAAGTACCCCTCCGAGGTAGGACACGCGTTCGCGCAGGTGTGGCAGGGATTGCTGGACGTGGTGGAAACTCACAACGGTGTCAGGCTGCCGATCGACGTAAACGTCGCACAGCTTCCGTCGCCCTCGGAGAGTTATCCCGCGGGAGAATAGCCACGCACTACTTCACGCGCGTGATGAAGTCCTCGCGATGGGGCGGGCGGAAAATGAGATCGACCGCCAGCCAGGTGGTCTTGGCGAAAGGATAGCAGAGCACCGCACCCGCTATTGAGAGCGCGACTCCGCCGTACTGAAGAGCATTCCACGGCGGATTGGGCCAGGTCACGACTACCACGACCAGGAACACCCCGGCCAGAAGAGTCTCGACAGCGATGAGGTTAAGGGTATAGGCGCCGATGAAATAGTCTGACTCGCCCCGCTCCAGAAGCATGCCGCAGTTCGGGCAGCGCTCCTTCATCTTGAAGAAGCCATGGAAGAGACCACGTCCGCCGCAGTTGGGACAGCGGAGGAGGAGCGCCCTCCCCAGTAATCTCCACGGAGATTGGTGGGAGATATCGGGGTGTGACTCTGTCGTCATTCGCGTCCGTCTTCAGGTGTGTTACTCGGACGCGCATAGACCGGGCCCGCTGTTCGAGCGCGACCCGCTTTGGTCAGTGACCGCGCACAGCGTGTGGCTGGTATGGTTCCTCGAGCGCGCGTAGCTGATCTTCCGTCAGCTTCACGTCGAGCGACCGAACTGCGCTCTCCAGGTGCTCGATCTTCGTCGCGCCGACGATCGGCGCCGAGACACCGGGCTTGTGGAGCAGCCACGCGAGAGCAACTTCGGAAGGAGAGACGCCCACCTCATTTGCGACCTTTCTGCCCGCTTCAATGACGAGCAGATCGGAGGGCGAATCGTAAAGATCGACGGCGTAAGTGTCGGTGTCCGCGCGCGTGGTGCCTGACACCGGCGAGAGCGTGGTGCGCGCGAGTCGGCCACGGGCGAGGGGCGACCACGGGATCACACCGACTCCTTCCTCGATGCACAACGGGATCATCTCACGCTCTTCCTCGCGGTAAACGAGGTTGTAGTGATTCTGCATGGAGACGAACCGTGCCCAGCCGCGTTTCTCCGATACGCTGAGGGCGCGAGCCATCTGCCAGGCGTAGCCGGAGCTCGCGCCGATGTAGCGAACTTTTCCCTGACTGACGAGATGATCGAGGGCTCCAAGCGTTTCTTCTATTGGGACCGTGCCCTTGAAGCGATGGATCTGATAAAGATCGATAGCCTCAACGCCGAGTCGGCGGAGGCTCGCTTCGCACGCCTGTACTATGTGCTTGCGAGAGATGCCGCCCATGTTGGGGCCGTCACCCATGGGGAAGTGCACTTTGGTGGCGAGCACGATCTCCTCCATGTTCGCCATCTCGCGGAGCGCGCGTCCGGTTACTTCCTCGCTCACGCCCATTGAGTACATGTCGGCGGTGTCGAAGAAATTGATCCCGAGCTCCAGCGCTCGTTTATAGAACGGTCGCGCATCAATTTCGTCGAGTACCCACGGCCGCCAGGTTGGCGTTCCGTAAGTCATGCAACCGAGACAGATTCTCGAGACCACGAGCCCGCTTCTGCCCAGCTGCGTGTACTTCATTTGGTAGCTCCGGGACTGCGTGTGAGTTGGAACAGGCGAACCGACGAGGGTATCACCTGATATGGGGCGGCCGCGCTATACTGGGCCGGCTCACGAAATATTATATACGCAAACCGAGGGCGTGTTCTTTTCTGGACACGCTCGTCGTAGAAGTATGCGGGTACTCATGGTGCGTCCTTTCGCCACGCGCAGCACTGAGCGCGTTCACAATTCGTTTGTGCGTTTCCCCGCTGTTGACGCAGCGCTGGTTCCTGTCTGCCTGCTCACCCTTGGGCTCACGGTGCTTCCTGCACGCACCGGCGGTCAGACGGTGAGTCAGGCAGTCGTCAACCTGTTCTCGGGCGCGCGGCTCTATGTGGATCCTGCGTCGGCGGCGAAGCGCCAGGCGGATGCGTGGAGAAAGTCGCGCCCTACGGATGCGGCGCTGATGGACAGGATCGCCGCGCAGCCAGTGGCGCAGTGGCTGGGCGGGTGGAACGTAGACATCGGCCGCGACGTCGCCGCCGCTGTGTCGCGCATCACTGGCGCTCAAGCGCTTCCCGTCTTTGTCGCCTACAACATCCCCGGTCGTGATTGCGGGCAGTATTCGGCCGGGGGCGCCAACGGCAGCGATGCATACAAGAGCTGGATTCGGGGGTTTGCGAACGGACTCGGCAATCGTCGAGCTGTGGTAATTCTCGAGCCAGACGCACTTGCTGGAATGAGCTGCCTGAGCGCGCCGCTACAGCAGGAAAGACTGAATCTGATTCATGATGCGGTGCGTGTCCTCAAGGCAAAGGGCGCCGCCGTGTACATCGATGCGGGTCACGCGCGATGGGTCGCGCCGCAGGAGATTGCGGACCGTCTCAATCGGGCCGGGATCGCGGACGCGGATGGATTCAGCCTGAACATCTCCAACTTCCTCGCCAATTCCGTGAACATTGCTTACGGGACAGAAGTCTCGAAGCGAGTTGGCGGAAAGCATTTCATCATCGACACCAGTCGCAACGGACAGAACGCGACGAACGCCGGCAACTGGTGCAATCCCACTGGCCAGCGAGTCGGCGCTGCACCAACCACGCGCACAGGGAATCCGCTCGTCGATGCGTTTCTATGGATCAAGACACCGGGGGAGTCGGACGGTACGTGCGGCGGCGGTCCGGCGGCGGGGAAATGGTGGGCTGAATACGCGCTGGGTCTTGCTGGCGGCGCATGGGATCGATTGCTGGGCAGGTAGTAGCGGGCGGCAACAC
>CATPBD010000101.1 GCA_955652265.1 uncultured Gemmatimonadaceae bacterium
CGCTGCCGAGGAGGCGCGCCGAGTACGTCGTACCATCCCGCATGGCTACCTGAATGCGCGTCGCTCCTGCAACGACGTGGGCGTTGGTGACAATCGCGCCATCCGGGCGAACGATGAATCCCGAGCCAAGTCCCGCCGCTACACGCTGACCGGAACGCCCGCCAAAAAACTGCTCAAAGACGTCGGCCGGTACACGCTCTACGACTTCTGTCTGGACCGTCACGACCGAGGGAGCAACGCGCGCGACAGCATCGGTAATGGCCGTCCGGCGTGAGGCGCTTACGGTGCTTGGCCTGGACTCGGGTGGCGAGGACTGCGCTACTGAGCTCGAGCTGGACGCGCCCTGACATCCCATGAAAACCAGGACGCTTAGCGAGCGCGCGACGCAAATCCTCATGAAGGGGTGCGAGACTTCGGTCGTTTCGCCAGATCGCTCAGGAAGCGATCGACGGCTCGGTCGCTCAACGGGTGAACGACAAGAGCGCGTAACGTCGCGGGAGTAAGGCAGATTATGTCTGCACCCGCCGTCGCACACTCAGCAAACTGAATCGCGGATTGCGGCGATGCGGCCATGACGTCGCACTCATGACGGCCGGCGTCGAGAACGTTCTTGATCTCGGCGAGGGTTTGCGCGCCCGACTGACCATAGGCCTCGAGGTCTCCAAGGGTAACCCGCACGGCCGATGCGCCGGCTTTGGCAGCAATTATCCCCTGAGCCGCGTTGAACACGAAGGTGGCGCAGATCACAACGCCCTCGGCGCTCAGCTTCGCCATTGGAATCAGCGAATCCTCTACTAGCGGTATCTGCACCACGATTTGATCGGAGACCTTTGCCAGCTCGCGCGCTTCGGTGTAAATGTTCGCCGAGGTGACTGCCCCAACCGGAACGCAGACGGGGAAGGCGAACTCTCGCGATATCTCCTCGAGCCTTTCCTTCGCGCTGGAATCTGGGGCATCGACGCTGAATGCGACGTGCGAGAACGCGACACCGTCGGCGAGGCCGGCGGACGCGGCGCTCCTGATCTCATCGAGGTTCACGCTCTCCAGATAGATGTTCATGCGGTTTCCAGGTAAAGGTCTTTCGGATACTCGACCCGCTCCAGAAATAAAGCGTATGGAGGAGCGGGCTGAGAGACTTGACTATTGTCATCCTGCTCGAGGAGTTGCGCGATCACTTCCGGCTCCCGTTTGCCTTCCCCCACCTCGAGCATGGTGCCGACCAGAAAACGCACCATGTGGTGAAGAAACCGGTCCGCACTGATGTCGAAAACGAGCCCGCCTTCGCGTCTGTGCCAGGCGGCACGGGTAACCGTGCAGCGGTGTTCGTCCCGCTCGGGCGCCGTTCCCTTGACGGCGAATGCGCGAAAGCAGTGTTCACCGTGGATAACTTGCGCAGCAGCCTCAAGGCGGGGGAAATCGAGCGATTTCCGCCAGACCAGCTCGTGCGTCCGGCGAAACGGAGAAGATGCGAGATCGTCTGTGCCTACGTAGTAGCTGTAGCTGCGAGAGATGGCGCTATAGCGCGGGTGGAACTCGTCACGCATTTCGAAGGCTGCCGCAATCCATACATCGTCCGGTAGAATGGCGTTCATCGATCGTCGCAGAGCGAGCGCGCTCCATTTCTCGGGCACTCGAGCTCCTGCGGCCTGGCCGCGCGCGTGAACTCCCGCATCTGTCCTTCCAGCTCCTATGACAGCAACGGGTTCTCCACACAGTTTGGACACCGCCGCTTCGAGGACTCCCTGAACCGTCCGTTCACCAGGCTGCCGCTGCCAGCCGGAAAAGCCCGCGCCATCGTAGTGCAAAACGAGCTGCACGGAACGCGACAGCATCGCGGGGAAACTATCTACGTAGAACTCACTGTCAAGGAACGTAAAGCGTTGGAGATGATTGACTTTCGCCCGTTCGCTGGGCAATGTGGAACCGCCGTTCGGAGTACGCCGCATCTGAGCGCTCCGCGACTTCACTCTAATGATATCGGCTGAGCTCTAACGATGGCTCCACGAACTCTCGCAGCACTCTCAACAGTACTCGCCTCCGTCGGCAACGTCGCCGAGGCACTGAACGCGTTGAGTCAGGACATCGCTGAACACGATCGCAACGGCAACGTCGTGCTCTTCCTCTATGACGCCCGCCGCGATCTGTTCTCCGAGCGTCTGATGCCGCTGCACGAAGGTATGAGGACGGCGCAGCTGGAGATCGCTCTCGATCATCTTCCCACCGCGATCAGGCGTGCCATTTCCGCTGGGAAACAGTTCGCGGACCTCGGGACGGAGTCGGGTGACTACCAGAAGCTGCTTGGAGTTGGAGCATCTCCTGAGGCGGGCGTGCTCCTCCTGCGGGGACTCCTCGTCGATGGCGAGCTTGCTGGCGTACTCGCGCTCTCAGAGCCCAAGACGCGATTCGGACACCGGCTCTCGGAAAAAGTCGCCCCTGCCATCGATTTGTTCGCGCTGGCTTTTGCGAGAATGGCCGAGCGCCGCGCGCGTGAGGAAGCGGTACGGACGCTCGAAGAGCTTACGAAGGCGCTCAACGACGAAAACTCGCGCGCATTGCACGATCTGCGGCGCAAGCTTGCGGAAGCCCAGGCGGCGCTGAACGGGAGGGGCGCCGGCGATTCGATTCGCGTTTCTCAGCTGAAGCGAGCGATCGAGGTTGCCGGAGTCGAGGCGCGGGCCACAGCCGAGCGGCTCTCCGCGGTCGAGGAGCAGGTGCGCGTCGCCGTGACGAAGCTGGAAAAAGCGCACGTGCAGCTCCATGCGCAGGGAGAGGCGCTTCAAATGCAGAGCAACATCATCTACCGGGTGGAGCAGGCCCTCCGCGACGCGACCGCGGGCCGAGGGGATTCGCGCAAGATCCTGGAAGAGGTGCTGCAGATCGTTACGTCGAAAGAGCAAGCCTCTTCGCTGTAGGCGAGCAACAATGAGCGCCCCGCCGCCGAACGCGCTCCAGGGCGCGATCCATAAGCTCGCCTTCCGGGAGGCGCTCAGCGCCGACGACGCACAGGCAGCGTTCGACATCGTGATGCGGGGTGAGGCGACGGCAGTGCAGGTCGCAGCGTTGCTTTCGGCACTCCGCGCGACCGGGGAGAGCGTGGAAGTGGTGGCCGGAGTGGTCAGAGCACTCCGGACCGCAATGATCTCGCTTTCCGCTGACGATCCTGATGGCTTGGTGGACACGTGCGGAACCGGGGGAGGCGCGGTTGCGACCTTCAACATCTCGACCGCCGCCGCCATTGTCGCTGCCGGAGCGGGAATTCGCATAGCGAAGCACGGCAACCGCTCGTTCACGACGAAGTGCGGCAGCGCCGATGTTCTGGAAGCACTGGGCGTTTCTATCGAAGTTTCGGTCGCCACCATGGAAGCCTCATTACGCGACGCGGGAATCGTGTTCATGTTCGCGCCGCTGATGCACCCGGCGATGCGGCACGTCGGGCCTGTGCGCCGGGAGCTAGGGATTCCCACGGTCATGAACATCGTTGGTCCGCTTGCCAACCCCGCGCGCGCGGGACGACAGGTGGTCGGGGTGGCGGACATCGAACGCGCGCCGATTCTGGCCGGAGCTCTCGCGGCGCTGGGCACCAAGCACGCGATGGTCGTCTTCGGGGAGCCTGGACTGGACGAGGTCTCGCCGCTCGGACCGACACACGTGGTGGAGGTTAGAAACGGGTCGTTGAGTCGGTGGACAATCCACCCAGAAGATCACGGCTTCAAGAAGATTGCCCGCGAGGATCTGGCCGGCAGCGAGCCGGCCGATAATGCGCGCATCATCCTGACGATATTGGAAGGGAAGGGTCCGGCCGGTGCGCGGGCGGCAACAATCCTGAATGCCGCTGCTGCGATCTACGTCAGCGGCGATGTGAAGTCGTACGCAGATGGAGTCGCCGCGGCGAAAAAGTCCATCGACTCGGGTCAGGCAAAAGCCGTTCTAGAGCGCTTGAGACGAGCAAGCGCAAAGCCCAGCAAGACAGCGACTTAGACGATCTACTTCTAGAACCTTCTCAGCACGCCTACGACTATCCCCTGGATCGAGATGTCGTTCTCGTGCACGTATATCGGGTTCATCGCTTCGTTGGCCGGCTGCAAGCGTATGCGTCCGTCGCGCTCGCGATAAAATTTCTTCACCGTGGCGGAAGTGCCGTCGATCAGGGCGATAACCATCTCACCGTTGTCGGCAGTGTTTTTCTCGTTGACGATGACGAAGTCGCCGTCGCGAATCTGCTCGTCGATCATGGAGTTGCCGCGGACGCGCAGGACGTAGTGGTTGCCGCTGCGACGGACCAGGTCTTCCGGCACTCCGATCGATTCGGGGACCCGGATCGCCTCGATTGGGAGACCCGCCGCCACAGTGCCCAATAGCGGCAGTGACATCGCTCGAGGAAGAATATCCGACGGTATGACCTCGATGCCACGGCTCTCGTTGTACGCGCGCTTGATGTAGTTCTTGCGCTCGAGATTGGTGAGATGCTCGTGGACAGTTGCAAGGGAGTTATAGTTAAAC
>CATPBD010000102.1 GCA_955652265.1 uncultured Gemmatimonadaceae bacterium
GAAGGGGTTCGGAAGGCGGGCAGACCCTCTGATTATTTCGTTTAGACTGCTCAGTCTATCTGGTTGTGGCCACAGAGGATACACGCAGCGGATAAAGTAACACATCAATCGATCCGAACCTCAGCAGTTACATTTTACCGGTCCCGACAGTCATTTTATTGTTAGCGCCCAGCTGATCAGTACCGGGCGCCTCCGAAAACCGCAAACCCGCTTAAAGGCGGCGACGCAAAGCCCCGAGACTAAAGCGACGCGAGAGCAGCGCCACGTCAGTCGAGCTACCGAAGAGGAGCCTTAATGAAGCAACTTCGCTACAGACTCAGCTCAGCCGTAATAGCCCTACTCATCCTTACGGCGATCATCCTGCCGGCGCAAGCGAGCGCGTTGCAGTTCACCTCGCACGCCGTCCGGACGGGCTCGAGTGCTGTCGCGAACCAGGCCGACTCGGTCCCCACGTCGGCGATCGGATCAGGCTCCGCCGTGCGGGATAGCGCCGCCCCAGCTGAAAAGCCTTTGATGTCGCCGTCAGGCGAGAAGGGCGCCGGACTGAGCGGCAAGGTCTTCGCTCGATTCGTTCTCCCAGAGGACTGGATATCCCTGGCTGCCCTTCCCGGTGCTCAGGTCGCGAGCGTTTCTGCTCAAGTCGCGAGCGCTTCGATTCAGGGCGGTTCGCCCCCCGGTAACGAAACCGTGTTTACAATGCGGTCGTTCGGGCAGAAGGTACGCGCCTGGCTCAATGGCTACCGACTCGGCTACTGGCCGCAGGAGAAAGGTCGACTGCGATCCGAGGCCTACAGGAACCCCGACGGCTTCATCGAAGTGACACCCGAGAACGAAGACACCCGGGTGTCCGAGCATTTCCGCCTTAGAGACTTCGTCTCGCACGACCAGAAGGAAGTCTGGCCCAAGTACGTCGTGCTCCGCGAGCCGCTCCTGGACAAGCTGGAGCTGGTGATCGAAGACCTGAACGATCATGGCGTCAACGCCGAGGGCATGCGCATTCGCTCCGGCTTCCGTACTCCGGCGCACAATACGGCCGTAAGGGGTGAGGGAAGCGCCCGAGACAGTCGCCACCAGTTCGGCGACGCCGCTGACGTCTTCATCGATCAGGAAGGCAACGGCAAGATGTCCGATCTGAATGGCGACGGCAAAGTGAATTTCGCCGACGTCAAGATGATTCTGGATGCGGTCGAGCGCGTCGAAGCTCGATATCCGGAACTGGTCGGCGGCACTGGTCTCTACGCGTATACCGGCCGGAGCGGTCCCTTTGCACATATCGATGTGCGCGGAGTTCGCGCGCGCTGGGTGCGTGGAGTTTATAGGTCTCGCTCGCATCGCGTCGCAAGATCGCGCAAGTCCACAGGGAAGCCAGTCGTAGCGGCGAAGGCGACGACGACAACAAGAACGGCCTCGACCGCTCGCGGAAGAACGTCAGAGACGCCCGATTAAGTCGCTAAACCGCGGCCGCCTCAGGCGCCGGTCAGTCCCGCAACCACAACTTCGTTTTACCGTCCGATCCAGTAAGTCCCCTTGACCTGGAAGACGTTGGTCGGCCGGTCGCGGAACAGCGCCGACCGGTCCCTGCTGAAGTTGAAATCACCGAATTGGTCGAAGCCGTCGCGCGTCTGCGTCCACACGAAGTAGAGTGTCGACCCGGGCCGATATTCCCAGCGCAACACTCCCGTCCCGCGCAGTGAGCGTGAGTTGAAATCCGGATTGCTGAAGGTGAATGGAGCGGCCACTCCCGGACCGTCGGGATCCACCGTGTATCCCGTGATGGTGCCATCCGCGGCCCTGTTGGTGGTCACAGTACTGCCGTTGTCGCGGCCAAAGAAATTCATTTTGCGCGATTTGGGCGCCGCGAACTCCTTGAAGCTGGTGTATCTGCCACTGGCCAGGAACGGCTGAGCAAACAGCTCGAGGGTCAGATTCGGGGTGAACGTCACGTTCGTCCTGGTGTCGACGGAGAAAGTCTTTTGCTCCACCCGTCCGAATACATACCGGGTCCCGGCGAACCCGGCGGGCGCTGTCGGGTCGGTGACGGCGGTCACGTATTGCTGCGCCGTCAAGTTGTGGTCAAACGACGGTGAGACACTCAACAGGATTCGGCTGGACGGCTTCAGTACGACTGTGGGATAGAATGCCAGCCTGCCACCCTCGGTGTTGTCTAGCGGAGTGGAGTACTGCACCTGCAGTTGTTCTACGATTCGCGAGCGCGAATCGGTCGTGAGATATCCCGAGTACAAATTGTAGCCATAGTGGATCACGGTTGGTCCGCCCCGGGTGAGTCGCTCGTCGTAATAGCTCGGGTGGACAATGTCGAAAATGCTGAAGTTCATGTAGTTCTTGAACGTCGCCTGCCAGTAGGCGTGGTAGTCGATGTCGTTCCGATCGCCGTCGTAGTTGAACTGCTGCTGCGCCCCAGCGGTCATCCAGATATTGCGGTACCAGGAACCCGGTGTGGTCCACTGCCTTACCGCGTTCACGAGCATCCACTTGTAGTCCGCGCGGTTGAGCACTCCCATGTCATTTGCCTCGAACCCGGGGCTGCGCCAGTTCTGGCTCGTCTCCCATTGCCAGTCGCCCGTTTCCTTGGCGAGACGCGCCCAGAAGCCATAGCCGTAAAGATCGCGGCGGGTCGGGTCGAAGCTCGTCGAAAAGAGTCCGTCCGAGGTCTGGTTTCGGCCCGGGCGCTCGTAATACCTCGCGCTAGCCGTTTGAGCTTGGCGGATTGCGGACGTATCCCCGCCGATATGGGTGAGAGAAGTCTGAATATTTAGCGAATAGGCGTTGTTCGCCCAGTGATGGTCGAGGTCGAGCCCGGTGGCCTCGGCATTGGAGCGCAGGCGCGAGACCTCGTCCGGATTTGAGAGAGCACGGTTAACCATGGTAGTCATCGTTCCAACGCGCGTAGCGCCGCCGCGAAAATCCTTCCGCAACCGACCGATGAAGTAATTGGTGAGCGGCTCGATTTCCTGCGTTTCATCGATGGTGCTGCCAACTGGTCGGAAGCGCGCCTGCTCGCGGTTTGTGACCGCGTCCATGACGCCCACCGTGATCCCATTACTGGTTCTTCCGGTGACCTTGCCGGCGCCGAGAATGGTGGTCGCGTCCGCGGCGTCCATGAAATCCGATCTGCCCGAGAGTAGACCGGCGAGCTGGGGCGAGCGGCCGATTCGCCGAGTGTAAATGAAATTCAGGCTGGAGACGTTGTCGCAGAAGTAGCAGCTGAGGCCGCCGGTTGAGAAATACTGGGAGTTCGAGACGAAGAAGGGCCGTTTCTCCGTAAAGGTCGTCTCGAATACCGAGAGGTTGACGACAGCCGGATCGACTTCTACCTGCCCGAAATCCGGGTTTATTGTGGCATCGAGCGTCAGGTTTGAGGTGACATTGACCTTCGCGTCACCGCCAATTCGGTTGGTGAGCTCGGAATTGGAGTGGTACGGATCGCCGGGTTGCACCCGCTCGAACTTGCTGCGAGACGTAACGTACGGAACGAGCTCGACCTGGCGCGGGCGTGAATTGACGGTGATCCCTTCGAGAGACCCGAAGTAGGCCGGACCTCCGTACTCGTTGTTCCGCCAGAACGCCCACATGTCCTGCTCGTTACGGCGGTCAATGGTGCGCCAGATCTGCATCCCCCAGACCTGCTGCGTGTCTCGCGAGAAGCGAAGCTGCGAATACGGGATTCTGAACTCGGCGGTCCATCCGAGTGAGTCAATCCTGGCCGCCCCCTCCCACACTGGGTCGTAGGAGTCGTCACCGTTCTGGTGATCGCCTTTCACCCCGTCGGGATTCAGCTCGAACCACGTTCTGCTGTTTTTGTCGCGAAAAGTATCGAAGACGATGGCGATCTTGTCGGAGGTGAGATTGCCGTTGCCGTTCAGGTTCAGCAGCTGGTCCCGGCGTGCCAAGACTGAACGAACTCCCTTCGCGCCGAGTGAGTCGTACATCCTCGCGCCGATGTAGATGGCGGATGCGTCGTACAGAATGCGGATCTCAGTACGCTGGCTCGGTGGCTTTCCTTCGTCCGGCACGGACTGGGTCAGCTCCGTTATCGGCGTGGCCGCGGCCCACGCTGCTTCATCGAGACGGCCGTCGATCGATACTTCGCCCTGCCGCAAGGCTGCATGCGCGACGGGACGGGGATCGTTTTGAGAGCGGGTTGTTTGCTGGGCAGTCGCGGGATCGGTGCGAAGGAGGATCGCTAACAAAAGAATCGCGCGGATGGCGACTGACCGACCAACCAGCATAGACGGACCTTTCGATTGGAATTCAAGGAGCTGGGGGCCGAAGGCCCCGCGCGCGGTGCGTTCGAGTCTTTAGACCGCGAAAGCAGAGAAAAGGTTGGAACTAAGTCCGCGGAGGACCAGGGA
This sequence comes from uncultured Gemmatimonadaceae bacterium, assembly GCA_955652265.1. Taxonomy (GTDB): domain Bacteria; phylum Gemmatimonadota; class Gemmatimonadetes; order Gemmatimonadales; family Gemmatimonadaceae; genus UBA4720. The sequence goes on from CATPBD010000102.1 coordinate 4,374, forward strand.
TCGTATGTGAACGTTTTGTAAACATTTTCCCTTACGGTCACATCGACGTCGAAGTGTCAACGAGGCTTCGACGCCTCCGGGCGCGCTACTTCGTTAACAGGTTCGCCAAATGAGCGACCGCGCCATCCAGGCTTGCACCCGCCGAACGATAACTCACGTGACCATCGGGTCTGATGATATAGACCGCCTGGTCTTGGACGCCGAGCAGAGCAAGCGCGCTCCCGGTCGGGTCGCAAAGAACGGATTCGGAGCCTGCTCGTGAGAGGTGGCGGGTCGAGAGAAGCCCGGCATATCTCTTTTCCAGCCGAAGGATTTCGGCCGAGTCCCAGGCAGTCTCTGGACCGCAGAGCAATAGGTGAAACCGGAATCCGATGAGCTCGTGGTGCAGCCTCGTGGCTTGGCTTCGAACGGTTACGGGCGCATCCGGGAACCGATCGCCAGGTCGCGGGCCCACATTCAGTCCGGGCTGTCCCTCCTGAACAATCGGGCTGGACCGGTAGCGTATGCCCAACTGCGAAAGAATTCGAAAGGCGCGTGCGCGTCGCTTTGGCGAAGCCATCACACGCGGAAGGAGGATCCTCACAAAAACCGTCCGCACTATGTTTGCGATCACTCCTCCTTTGGCAGCGCGAGCAAACTGCCCGAATAACCGATCCGTATACCGCAGCAGGAATCTTCCAACTGGCAGTCGCTCGGCCTCGTAAGAATCGAGCAAGCGATCCTTCCCAACGCCCCGAACTACTAGCGCCAGCTTCCAGCCGAGGTTCCAGGCGTCCTGAAGGCCTGTGTTCATTCCCTGGCCCCCGGCGGGACTGTGAACGTGGGCTGCGTCACCCGCCAGGAAGAATCTTCCCGACCGATAGTGCTCTGCCTGCCGGTGATGCAACCGGAAATTCGCGAGCCAGTCAGGGTCGCGGAGGCGGAGCGGGATCGGGACGGAAACGTCAGCGATTCGCTGGAGCTCGTCGAGAGTGAGCTGAGGTCGATCGGTTGGATTGATTTCCGCGCCAACCTCTGGTGGGGCGATCGCAATCATTCTCCAGGTCCGCGGCCGTCCCAAAGGGAAAAACGCCGCGACCCCATTCGCTCCGAAAAACAGATTCAGCGCGTTCGGAATGATGGCACCGTCAACTTCGACATCGCCGAGTACGAACGTCTCGGGGTAGGCATCGCCCTTGAACGGTATGTCGGCGGCCTTCCGCACGAAGCTGTGTGCACCGTCGCATCCCGCCACAAAGTCCGCGCGCACTTGCTCCTCGCCGCCATCAAGGTGCCGCAGTGTGCACACCACCCCGCTGTTGTCGGCCACCAGTGAAGTGACCTCGACGCCTCGATCCACACGTTGGCCAACCGAAGCCAGGTGATCACCGAGCACTCCCTCCGTCGCGGCCTGCGAAATGAAAAGAATGAACGGAAACTCCGTATCGATCGGGCCGATGTCGTCGAAGGGGACGACGAAGCTCTTCTTCGCGTTCATATGGACGACGAGCCGCGTGCTCGTATTCCCTCGCCGGCGAAGCGCGTCAGCGACCCCGAGATCGCGGAGAATCTCGAGACTCCGGGCGTGGACGACGAGCGCTCTCGATTCGTGGGCGCGATCGATCAGGCGATCGACGACCCGGATCCGAACTCCGAACGCGTGGAGCGCGGACGCGAGCATCAGGCCGGTTGGGCCCGCACCCACCACCAAAACGTCTACCGTGGTAATTTCGTTCATCGTTACACCGCCGCTCACTCAGTTCGCGCGGACAATTCTACGGGCATCGACCGCACAATGAAACTTCCGATCATCTTTTCGGCGATTATCGCGGCTGCGGGAACGCTGCGGGGGCAAGACGGCTTCAGGCCGATAACCATCGCGCCGGAGCCGGGCGAGACTCACTTGCGCAACATCCGCCAGCTCACGAACGGCGGCGAGAACGCCGAAGCGTATTTCAGTCATGACGGACGGCGCCTCATTTTTCAGAGCACGCGAGACGGACGGACGTGCGACCAGCAATACGTGATGAACACCGACGGATCCCACGTCAGGCGCGTCTCGAACGGTCTTGGCAAGACGACGTGCGGATACTTCATGGATGGTGACCGCGGAATCTTCTACGCGTCGAGCGATGCTCTGGAGAAAACGTGCCCGCCGCGTCCCGACGCCTCCAAGGGCTACGTGTGGAGGCTCGACCCATTCGACATATACACCGCGCGCCCGGACGGGTCGCATCGCAAGCGGTTGACGCACTTCGGGGTCTACACCGCCGAGGGGGTGCTGTCCCCCGATGGCAAGAAGATCACTTTCACATCGCTCAAGGACGGAGATCTGGATATCTACGTCATGAACGCGGACGGGTCGGGGGTTACTCAGCTGACTCACCAGATCGGGTACGATGGCGGTCCGTGGTGGTCACCGGATGGAAAGCAAATCGTCTATCGGGCGTATCACCCATCGACAGAAACAGAATTGGCGACCTACAAGGATCTCCTCGCGCAGCGGCTCGTGCGGCCGAACAAGATGGACCTCTGGATAATGAACGCGGACGGAAGCAACCAGCGCCAGATCACACACCTCGGCGCGGCGAGCTTTGGGCCCTCGTGGACCCCGGATGGCAAAAGGATCATCTTCGCCTCGAACCATCACACCGACCCAAAGCTCGGAAACTTTGACTTGTTTCTGATCAATCCGGATGGCTCGGGCCTCGAGCAGGTGACGACAGCGCCGACGTTCGATGGTTTTCCGATGTTCAGCCCGGATGGGAAGAAGCTCGTATGGGCTTCCAACCGGCACGACGCCAACCCGCACGAGACGAATGTCTTCGTTGCGGACTGGGTCAATTGAGGTCAATCGGGCTTTACGACTTGGTTGAGATGGTGCTTGAGGTGCCCGACGTAATCAGCCATGAAGTAGTCGAGCGTAGCCGGTTTCTCTCGCGGAATCGTCTTCCAAGCGAGTACGTCGAGGTTGTGTCGCGCGCGCGGTTTCCGTAGTTGCTGCTCCGGAGTTGCCTCCATCACTCGCGCGATGTGCAAATTGAACAGCCTCCAGAGCTCGATGAGGTCGTCCCAGGGAGCGTCACGGTAGGATTGGACGGTGACCCATGCGTCCTGATCGTATCCCGGGAACACAAGGTCGTCCTGGAACAATGCGCGAATGAATCGCTGGTGATTGTTGGACGCCGAGTCGATGAGATGGCCTATCACCTCGCGCGGAGACCACTTCCCAGGGCTCCTGGGCTGTCTGCTGAGGTCGTCGCCAATGTTTTTCAGTAGCGGCGTCGCTTTTTTGATTGCGTTCCTGAGGTCGAGCACGTATCCTGGCATGTCGATTCCTCACACAAAATTGCCACACTCACGTCCCGGGAAACCCTTCCTTCGATTGCGGGGTATGGGTTGTGCGGTGGTTGATGAGCGTTCGATAAACTTCGTCCTATAAAGATGATCAAACGACTAGCACTTCTCCTTGTTCTTTTCGCTGCATTGGCGGCGGCGTCGGCAGCGCGATCACAGCAGCCGGCTGGGAAGGGGACGGCATCCAGTCCCGCCAAGAACGGCGCGCGGGTCAAGGATTCAGTCGAGTTCAAGCCGTCGCCCGAATTGCGGAAAGCGCTCGATGATCTTGCGGCATCCGTGCAAGCGCTTGCGGTTCGAATCGCATCTGATCCCCAGATCCGCTCAGACGCCATGCGGGTCGCGTCGGGACTGGTAACGACAACGCAACGAGTCGTTTCCGAAGAGTCGGTAGCGCTTCAGGGAGCATTGAAGACTGCCGCCGACCGGATTGCAGCCGCGCAATCGCAGCACACTCCGTCGAAAAGGCCGTAAGACCCTCCGTTCGACATGCCTTTAGTGGCGCGATTGTCGCCACTCTCGCGGCCGTCGCCGCGCACGTACTCGGAGTGCAGCAGCTGCTGCGCACGCCTGATCTCGCGCTGTACGTTCCCGCCGCCATTTTCGGCGCTCTGTTGGGAGCAACTCGGCTTCGTCCGCTCGTTTGGGTACCAGCCGCCATTATCGCCGCGATTTGTGTAGCCGTCGCATACACTCCCGTCGTTTCGACGTTGGCCGCGCCTCTTATACGAAGAGATCCACTCCCCTCACGCGTCGACGCCGTGGCGGTCCTCTCGATGGGGCTCGCGCCGGACGGCATGATGCGAAGCGAAACTCTCGACCGTTTGTTAACCGGTCTGTCCCTCGCGAAGCGGGGGTTCGCGCCGGTAGTGCTGGTTTCGCGCGAGCGTCGAAGCTTCGCCGACAAGACTGTGTCTGATTCCGCCGACCTGCAGAAGGTCGCAACGCTCGCCAACCCAGCGGCTAGAGTGATCTTCGTCGATTCGGTTGTAACCACCCGGACTGAAGCGATCCGAATGGGGGCCATCGCGCGCGCCAACCATTGGTCAACTCTCGCGGTGGTGACCTCCCCGATGCATACCAGAAGAGCCTGTGCTACTTTCGAGGCTGTCGGTCTGCGCGTCGTTTGTGTTCCGGCGGCCGTCCGCGGCTCCGGGCTCTACGCTGGGGCGAGCCCGGAGGATCGGCTGCGCGCATTCCGATCGTGGCTCTACGAGACGTTTGCTTCGTCATCGTACAAATCGCGAGGCTGGATTCGCTGATCGATACGAGGTGAATCATTCACGAGGATAACTTGCAATGACATCCGGCCCGCTTTCCGCAGGCTCCGCGCGCGAGAATCCGCACCCACTCGACGCCGCTCAGGGAATCTGGAAGGTGATAGCGTCGTCATCCGTAGGAACGATGATTGAATGGTACGACTTCTAC
>CATPBD010000103.1 GCA_955652265.1 uncultured Gemmatimonadaceae bacterium
ACGCCCTTGAGCACCGAGGGCAACACGGTCAACTCGGATCATCAGAGCGTAAATCCAGCCACCGATGGTCTGCACGATGATTGCTAGCGCGATCAGGGTCCGGAAAGTATCGCGCGGCAGGAGGGAAGTCGAAAACTGTTCGGGCGGGGAAACAGGCGCGTTCGGGTTTGTCATGTCGGTGACATTGGGAATAGTCAGACAGGTGTGAAGCGGGTTCCATGCCAGCGCTGCACGTTATGATCCCGGCAGTATTATTTGGGGATGAGACGGCCCAAGCCCGCCCAAGACTTCGCATGGGCCATCGTGTTCTGCTCAGCTTTTGTGAGTCAGGATCTTCGTGCACAAACCGACGAAATCCAGGTCTACACTGGAGGCGTCGAGGAGCCCGGAAAGTTCAATCTTACGGTTCACGCGAACTACACGCCCCGCGGACAGACGACCGCGAGTTTTCCTGGGGGGATCGTCCCGCAAGGCTCGGTCAACGGTGCATTCGAGTGGGTCTACGGTGTCAGCGACTGGTTCGAGGCGGGAGCGTATCTGCCCGTCTTCACAGTCGCGCGGACCGACAAATTGCTCCTCGACGGCGCGAAGCTGCGCGCGCTCTTCGCTGTGCCCCACGCGGAGCAGCGTCGTTTCTTCTACGGCGTGAACTTCGAGCTCAGTCGTAATTCCCGGGTCTGGGACACGTCGCGATATGCCGGCGAGATTCGACCGATAATCGGCGCGCGATCTGGCCCGTGGGATTTCATCGCGAATCCGATTCTGGACACATCGTTCAACGGGTTCAATCGACTCGATTTCGCCCCTTCAGCCCGCATAGCCCACAATCATGGGGCCGCGTGGGCGGAAGCGGTGGAGTACTACGGTGATTTCGGAGAACTTCGCAGCTTCGGCGAACAGGACCGACGCCTGTTCGCCGTGGCAGATCACGCGGGCAAATTTCTGGACGTTGAAGCGGGGATCGGGTTCGGCTTGATGAAGACTTCGGACAAGGTCGTACTCAAGACGATTCTATCGCACACTTTCTGACCGTCGCGCGGTCTTCTTGATCAGTTCGGGCTCTGGCAACATCCACCAATCGGAGTGCCGGGCGGCAGTTGGATCACTCCCGTCGTCCTTGGCGGTGCAATTCGCCTATCCAGCCAATTGCGCGTATCGCGTACGACCGCGGCGTTGGCGGCGCGGTCGTCGTTGTCGGTTGGATTCGAAGCAGCGAGTCTCCCCGCCAAACGGTTCAGATGATTTTCCGCCATGGCTCGTGCATCCGGAGTGGCGCGTGGGTTGGCGGCGAGACCAAGTAGAGCATCGACGACGGATCGACGCGCCGCGCGGCGAAGCCCCGCCTCATACGGGGTCGAAGCCTTCGCAGTCCCGTACACGGACTCGATCATCGTGCCCATGACTTCATCGGCGGATGGCGCGGCCGCGTTGCGCGCATGAAACGCGACCAGTCGCTCGACTCTCTCGGGCTGCAGAAGACCATCGGCTACGTAGCTGCTCAGGGCGCTGGCGACCGCCAGCGGATCGAAGACGATGCCAGCGGGTGAGCCGAACGTCCAACCACCGCTGAACCCGTAGGGCGACGGCGGAAGCTTGGCGAGAATGCGCTCCGGAATCGCGAGCGCCTTCGGCTGAATGGTCGCGAGCAACGCGGTGAGCGCCTCACGCTGCCTGGCTGGGTCGACGATCCTGGCCGGGACCTGCGCATCGCCGCGCAGCGCAAACGTGTAATCCATCCCACCGACCGCCTTGATGGCGGCTTCTATCGCGTAGCGATGATGGAGGTACACCGGCACCAGACGCTCGTTGAGCAGCCACATCGGATCGCCGGTCGCGATCACGCTCTCGTCGAACTTGGCGAGGAGCACATCACGGACGGCGCTCTGTCGCTCGAGCTCCTTCACCGCGTCATCTCCGTTCAGCCACCGTGTGGCCTCGGGAACCACACCCGCGTCCGCGTCGCGGTCTGACAGGAAGCGAATACCCCTGGCGAGGGCATCGCGCATCAAACTACTCAGACCACCCGTCTCTTCCGCGGGCGAGGCGTACTGGGTATAGGCGTAGCGAATAACGAGCGTGTCGTACGCGCCCGTACCAGATCGCCAGGCGCTGGAGACATCGATCGTGCCGTCCTTTCGCAGCCTTACGAGTGGTCCCGGGTAGTCCATCACGCTGGCTCGTCCATAGGCGTGCGCGATGTAGTTATGGGCGAGTCCGAGCGTGTGCCCGATCTCGTGCGCGATATGTTGGCGGCGGCGCGACATCGTGAACTCTGTTCCGTTCACTTTAGGATCCAGCGAAGTGATCCAGTCCTGTGTCGCGTTGTCAGTCGCCGGCTCGAGGCCGGCGAAGATGTTGTAGTCCGTGATGGAGCGATACGCGTCCATTTTCAGCACTGCCTTGATGATCTCGCCTGTGCGCGGATCGGCGAACGACTGTCCGACGGAGAAACCAGGATCGCTCCGGTGCACCCATTGAATCACGGAGTAACGCGCATCCATTGGATCGACGCTGTCCGGAAGATCTTCGACCCGGAACGCATTTCTGAAACCGGCCGCCTCGAGCGTCTTGTTCCACCAGCTCGCGCCCTCTTTGAACGCCGCCCGGTACGGCTCGGGGACGCCGCGATCGAGGTAATAGACGAGTGGCTTCACAGGCTCGGAGACGGCGGCGGTGGGGTCCTTCTTCTCGAGACGCCACCGCTCGAGCCATCGCACCTCAGGCTGGCGGTTGAACGGCCGCGAAAAGTCATAGAAGGGCGTCCAGAAAATCCCGACGCGTGGATCGAAAGCGCGAGGCTTGTAGTTGTCGTCCGGCAATTCGACGAAGGAATGATGCTCGCGGAGCGTGAGCGCGCGGGGATCCGGCGTATGCCGAGCCACATCGGCTCCGGGCGCATCGCTCTCGAATGTGAGGAGTACCTCGACCTCGGTGTTCTTCGGAAACGCTTTCGTGCGCGGCGGGTAGATCGCGCTCCTGCTCCGGTCGAGTCGGAAGACGCCTTGCTGCGATGTCTGCAACGCGCCGCGGACATCGAAGACGTCCTGGAGGACGAAGTCACTCGCGTCGATCAGGATTTTCCCACCGTCCTCCGCGAGGATCGGAAACGAGGCGAGCACCGAGCTCGCGAAGGATTCCTCCACGGCGCGTGCTTCGACGGTGTCGCGCAACGCGCGGAAGCGAAGATTGCGGCGGACCAGGAAAAGGCGTGGGCCGAACCGCTGGAACCTGACGACCGCTTCATCGCCGGTTGTGCCGCGATCGAGACCCCGGTCGTTCGAGCCAAGTCCGGTCGACAGCGAGTAGAGGTAGAGAAAATCCTGGTCGACACGAGCGACTTCCAAAAGGAGTTGTCCGGAGCGCTCGTCAAAGTAAAAAGGAATGAACCCGGCGCGGCGATCGAGACCGACCGTTTGCTGCGCCCAGGTTCGCGGCGGAGCTTGTTGCCCGAGCGCGGTCGAGCCCAGCGTTGTCACGGAAGCGGCGAGAAGGATGTATCTCATGACACGCGAATATGCTGGCGGGGACATGTCGCCATCAATGAGCAGAGTCGCTAAACAGCTCCCACCAGCTATGAAGCTCTCTCCGCCAGCGCGCTCTCCAATGCGTTCCACGCCAACAGCGCGCATTTCACCCGCGCGGGGAATCTCGCGACGCCGGAAAGCGCGCGAAGCGAGCCGAGCCGGGAGTCATCGGCGTCCGGGGCGTTGCCGAGCATCAAATCCCGGAATTGCTTCCTGATCGCGTTGATCTCTTCCGTGCTCTTGCCCTTCACCAGCTGTGTCATCATCGATGCAGAGGCTTGCGAGATGGAGCAGCCGCGACCTGAGAACTTGAGATCGCTCACTCCATCGCCGTTGAACGCCACCTGCAAAGCGATCTCGTCACCGCAGAGAGGATTTCTCATCTCTATGGTCGCGTCGGCCTTCTCGAGCGCGCCCTTGTTGCGCGGACGGCGGTAGTGATCGAGGATGATCTCCTGGTAGAGTGCGGCGACCTCCGCCGAGTTCTCGGGCCGGGACCTGCGCGCTTCGGTCAATGGATCGCTCATGTCGGAACGTACCCGAAGATTTCGCGCGCCTTCATGATTCCCGAGACCAGCGCGTCAATGTCGCGTTCGTCGTTGTAGACGTAGAACGACGCGCGCGCCGTGGCGACGACCTTGAGCCGGCGCATCAATGGCTGCGCGCAGTGATGTCCCGCGCGAATGCACACGCCTTCGCCATCGAGTATCGTCGCCAGATCGTGAGGGTGAACGTCGGACATAGTGAAGCTCAGGACTCCGCTCCGCGCGCTCGGCAGTGGGCCATAGATCTCCAGTCCATCAATCGACTCGAGGCGCCGCTGCGCAGTCGACATCAGGGATCGCTCGTGCTCGAGCACTCGATCCATCCCAATGCGATCCAGATAATCAACGGCGGCCGCCAGGCCCACCGCGTCAGCCGCGTTCGGTGTTCCCGCCTCGAACTTGTACGGCAGCACGTTCCAGGTCGTGCGCTCATCACCGACGAACTCGATCATGTCGCCGCCGGTCTGATAAGGCGGCATCTTCTCCAGCAGCTCACGCTTTCCGATCAATCCGCCCAGGCCCATCGGCCCAAGCATCTTGTGGCCGCTAAAAGCGTAGAAGTCGACGCCGAGCGAATCGAACGAAACGGGAAAGTGCGGAGCGCTCTGCGCGCCATCGCAAACAGTGATCGCGTACGTGTTGCTGCGAACCAGTCGCACTATCTCGTCGACTGGGTTGATCGTTCCCAGCGCGTTGGAGACGTGATTGAACGCTACGACCTTTGTTTTCGGAGTGAGCAACCCGCGCAGGCAATCGAGGTCGAGCCGTCCGTCTGCGGTCAGCTCGCACACCCTGAGCTTTGCATGCTTCTCCAGCGCCAGCTGCTGCCACGGGACGAAGTTCGCGTGATGGTCCAGCGCTGTAATCACGATCTCGTCGCCGCGCGAGATGTTGGCGCGCCCCCATGAAGCAACGACGAGATTCAGAGCTTCCGTGGTCCCGCGCGTGAAGATCAGGCAGTCCGAGTCCTTAACTCCGAGAAAGCGCGCGATTCGAAAACGCGACTGGTGATACCGTTCGGTCGCGCGCACGGACAGCGCGTACGCGCCCCGATGCGGGTTTGCGTTGCTCGTCTCGTAGAAATCGCGGATCGCCTCGAGTACGACTTTTGGCTTCTGTGAGGTTGCGGCCGAGTCCAGGTAGTGAAGACCAGGATCGTTGGCGAGGAGGGGGAAATCGGCGCGCAGATTCACTTCACACGCACCGTCGACGCCACGTATTTCCCGTCGATTCGTTCGCAGCGGGGACCAACAAGAATCGTGTCGCCCTCGAGCCGCACCATGAACACCGGCAACGGGCTCGTAGCTGGATCCTGCTTCACCTCACCCGTCCTGCAGTCGTATCGCGCTCCGTGCCACGCGCACTGAAGCGTCCCATTTTCGAGCAAGTCGCCTTGCGACATCGAGAAATGCTGGTGGGTACAGATATCGCTCAAAGCGGAGATCTCGCCATTCTGCCGCACCAGGCAGATTGCGTCACCGGTCGAACGCACGCGTTGCAGGACGGCTCCCTCGGCAAGCTCTTGGAGAGAGGCAACTGCTTCGAATGCGGATTCTTGGTCTGCTCTAATGTATGGAAGCCCGCTCGCTGCGCACATTTCTGAACCGCGTAAGTGCTGACGCTACAAGAACATAAGTCTCATCGGAGTCAGCTTGACTATCCCGACAGAATTGCTTTAGATTGAATCTACGAAGGGAAGTATAGAAACGCCAAGGAGTTGGAATGAGCTCGGGAATCGAGGCGCTGGTCAACCGCGAGTACGCATACGGATTCGTCACGGACATCGAGACGGATACCGTCCCGGCTGGGCTCAATGAGGGCATCATCCGCCTCATCTCGGCGAAAAAGAACGAGCCGGAGTTCATGCTGGAGTGGCGGCTCAAGGCTTACCGCAGGTGGCTCACGATGAAGGAGCCGCATTGGGGGAACGTCAAGTACCCGCCCATCGATTACAACTCTCTCGTCTACTACTCGGCGCCGAAGAGCGTGAAGCCGCTCCAGAGCCTCGACGAAGTCGATCCGGAGCTGCTCCGCACCTATCAAAAGCTTGGCATCTCGCTCAACGAGCAAAAAATGCTGGCCGGAGTCGCGGTCGACGCCATTTTCGACAGCGTGTCGGTCGGAACGACCATGAGGGAAGAGCTGGGAAAGCTCGGAATCATCTTCTGCTCATTCGGCGAAGCGGTTCAGACGCATCCGGAGCTCATCGAGAAGTACCTCGGCACCGTCGTCCCGCACAGCGACAACTTCTTCGCGGCACTGAACGCCGCCGTGTTCAGCGATGGGTCGTTCGCCTACGTGCCGAAAGGTGTGAAGTGCCCGATGGAGCTCTCGACCTATTTCCGCATCAACAGCGCGAACACCGGTCAGTTCGAGCGCACCCTGATAATTGCTGACGAAGGCGCATCCGTTAGCTACCTCGAGGGATGCACGGCTCCCAAGCGCGATGAGAACCAGCTTCACGCCGCGGTCGTCGAGCTGATCGCGCTCGACAACGCGACGGTCAAGTACTCGACAGTGCAGAACTGGTACTCTGGCGACGCCGAGGGAAAGGGCGGCATCTACAACTTCGTGACCAAGCGCGGCAAGTGCGCGGGCGTCAACTCGAAGATCTCGTGGACGCAGGTCGAAACGGGCTCGGCGATCACCTGGAAGTATCCGAGCGTGATCCTTCAGGGTGACAACTCCGTCGGCGAGTTCTATTCGGTGGCGGTCGTCAACAAGAAGCAGCAGGCTGACACCGGCACCAAGATGATTCACATTGGGAAGAACACGAGGTCGACGATCGTTTCGAAGGGAATCTCCGCCGGCGAGGGCAACAACAGTTACCGGGGGCTGGTCCGCGTGCTTCCGAAGGCGACTGGCGCGCGCAACTACACGCAGTGCGACTCCATGCTGATCGGCAACAAATGTGGAGCGAATACGTTTCCGTACATCGAGGTCCAGAACAACACCGCCACCCTGGAGCACGAGGCATCGACGTCGAAGATCGGAGAGGATCAGATCTTCTACTGCAAGCAGCGCGGAGTGAGCGCCGAGCACGCGGTGTCGATGATCGTGAGCGGGTTCTGTCGCGAGGTGTTCAAGGAACTACCGATGGAATTCGCGGTTGAAGCGCAGCAGCTGCTCGGCATCACTCTCGAAGGAAGCGTAGGCTGATTCACTGACACCCAATGGCCTCACGCAATCTCATCGACAGAGTCCGCGCTGCCTGGGCTTGGCTCCGTTCCGGACCCAGAACGCCGGGATATCCCTTCACGGCAAACTGGACGCTCTTCAGTCAGGCCGTGTACGCGATTCAAACAACATTCAATCACTGGTTTCGTGCTAGAAATAAATGATCTTCACGCCGGAATAGGCGATCGGGAAATACTTCGTGGAATTACTCTCAGGGTTAATGCCGGAGAGGTGCACGCTGTCATGGGGCCGAATGGCTCCGGCAAATCGACGCTGGCGCAGGTGCTGGCGGGGAATCCGACGTACGAAGTCACGCGGGGCACCGTCAGCTACAACGGGCAGAATCTCCTCGAAATGGACCCCGAGGTGAGAGCGCAGAACGGAATCTTTCTCGCGTTCCAGTATCCCGTAGAAATCCCCGGCGTCTCCATCGCCTACTTCCTCCGTTCGGCGTACAACGAGATTCGCAAAGCGAACGGGATGGAAGAAATCGATCCACTCGAATTCCTCGATCTGGTCGAAGACAAGCTAAAGCTCGTCGACATGGATCAGGCGTTGCTCTCGCGCTCGGTGAATCAGGGATTCTCGGGCGGCGAGAAAAAGCGAAACGAGATATTCCAGATGGCAGTGCTCTCGCCGCGACTGGCGATCCTCGACGAGACCGATTCGGGACTCGACATCGACGCGCTGCGCATCGTCGCGCAGGGAGTCAACACGCTGCGCTCGCCCGAGAACGCCACGATCGTGGTCACCCACTACCAGCGCCTGCTCAACTACATCGTGCCCGACTTCGTACACGTGATCGCGAACGGCCGCATCGTGAAGTCGGGAGGCAAGGAACTCGCGTTCGAGCTCGAGGAGAAGGGTTACGACTGGCTACAGAACGTCGGCGCGGATGCGGGAGCAGCCGCTTGATCGACACTGCGACCAGGAAAGGCACCCGTGACAACGCTGCAGTCGGCAAGAATGGCGCAGATCCGGTGAACCTTCGTGCACCGGGCTCGATTGAGGCGTATCGCGCTGATTTCGAGCGACAGCCAGCGGCGCCGGAATGGCTCCGGTCGCTGCGCGCCGAGGGCATGGCCCGCTTCGAGGCACTCGGCTTTCCGACAAAGAACGAGGATTGGCATTTCACAAGTGTCGCGCCAATCGCCGAGCAGAGTTTTCGCACTGCGATGATAAACAAGGCGGGTGTATCATCCGAGGGAAGCACTGCGGGGATGGTCGCCGCCGCAGATCTCAGGCGTTTCACGTTTGACCAGCCCACCTGGCATACGCTCGTCTTCGTGAACGGCGAGTTCTCGGAAAATCTCTCCTCGTACGCCGGGTTGGGAGAGAAGGTTCGCGTGAACAGTCTCGCCAAAGCGATTCACTCTGGCGTCGGGCGGCCGGAGCGCCATCTCGGCAAGATCGCCGTGTTCGACAACCACGCCTTCACCGCTCTCAACACGGCGTTCATTCGAGATGGCGCTTTCGTAGAGCTCCAGGCGGATGCTGTAGTCGACCAGCCAATCCACTTGATTTTCGTTGCCGAAGGTCAGGGCGAGGCAGTCTCGCACCCACGGAATCTGATAGTCGCCGCGCAGAATTCCCGGGCGTCGATAATCGAGAGTTACATCTGCGTCCGTGACAACCTCTACTTCACCAATGCGGTGACGGAGATCTCGCTTGGCGAAGGCGCGCACATCGATCACTACAAGATTCAGCTCGAGAGCGAGAAGTCGTTCCACGTCGGCACAACGCAGATTCGCCAGGCGCGTGACAGCCAGCTTCACTCGTTCTCGTACGCGGTGGGCGGATCATTGGCGCGGACCAACATCTACACATCCCTCGACGGCGATGCGGCGACCTGCACTCTGAACGGCCTCTATCTCACTGACGGCGTTCAGCACATCGACAACCAGACGAGCATCGAGCACATCGCTCCCAACTGCCCGAGTCATGAGGTTTACAAGGGCGTGCTCGACGGCCGCTCGCACGGCGTGTTCAACGGGAAGGTCTACGTGCATCCGGAGGCGCAGAAGACGGACGGCAAGCAGAGCAACAACAACCTTTTGCTGTCACCCAGCGCGCGGGTCGACACAAAGCCCCAGCTCGAGATTTTTGCCGACGATGTGAAGTGCACTCACGGGGCGACGGTGGGACGCCTCGATGAAGTCGCGATGTTCTATCTAAACAGCCGCGGGATCGGCCGCGAGTCAGCGCGCACGCTGTTGACATACGCCTTCGCTGCCGACGTTCTCGAGACGATCGAACTCAAGCCGCTTAGGGAACAGCTGGAGAGGTTGGTTCTCGCTCGGTTCGCGGGTTCGGAGTCTTAGCCGGGATCGCGTGCGCGATCTACCGGCCGAGCAGGTAGAGAATCACCGCGATCACCAGAACCGCAATCACGATCACGTTCGTCGGGACCTTTCTCGGCGAATCCGGGTCGAGATCACCGGCGAGAATCGGATGTTTGATGGTGTTGCGTCGGGTACTGATGTCCTTTTCGCGCTTGCTGGCGCCCGCCGGTTCGATCACCGCTACACCGAGCGGAAGGCGCTTGGTCGTGAAGGTGAGGACAGCCGAGCCGACCTCGACCTTGTCGCCTTCGGCGAGGCATCGCGGTTCGGCGAGCGACATTCCGTTCACGGTCGTTGGATTAACGCCACACGGATGCAAAACGAATTTGCCATCCTCCGATCTCAGCTCGGCATGATTCCGCGACACTGCGGGCTCGCGAATCAGGATATGGCTAGCCGCGTCGCGGCCTATTGTCAGAAGAGAATTCCTGACTGGATACGCCCGTCGCTCGAACTCGTATATGAGGTGGGCGCTGTCGTCGCCCGGGGCTTGTAAAGCCATAAAAGCCATTGGATCTCCGTGTTTCTATAGACGAGCCAGGGCTTCGGCAGGCTACATTAAGGCGCTCCAGAAATAGGGGCTCGAAGGTGGAGCCCTCCCGGCGTATTTTATCGCGAACCTCAATTCAACTCCCCGGAGGGGGCATGGCGACAAAACTCGAGAAAACCCTGAAGCGCGAGATCACGATCGATGGAAAGGCCTACATGGTGGCAATCTCACCCGAAGGCGTTAAGGTCACGCAGAAGGGCTTCCGGAGAGGTCCCGAGCTGACCTGGCGCTCGATCATCAGCGGCGAGGCCGAGATGGGTCAGCAGCTCAAATCGTCGGTCAGCGGAACAGGCGGAGACTCGGGGGAGTAGGGGCTTACGGGTTGGCCTGGAGGTTCGGGTTGCTCTGAACGTCTGACAGGTGTTCCTGAATGACCACCCACTTCCCGCCGCGTTTCTGGAACACCGCCGTCCACGCCCCGCCGATGACGTGATTCATTCCCATCGGAGTAAGGTGCGGGATGCGATACGTGCTCGTCATCACCGCCGCATCGGGTGCGAGCACATCGACCGTCATGGAGGTCCACTCCCACCGTGGCTGCCGCATGTTCTGGCCGACGTAGGTCCAGAACGCCTGGATGGCCTGCTGGAGCTTCGGGCGCGTCGTCGTTGTGACTCCCCCACTCGCTGAAATCACCCTGCCTTCGCTCGGGTACAGGCTCATGAGCCGGTTCACCGGATCCGGCTTGGAGAGATCGTAGGTAGAGACGACAAGGTGCTTGAGACTGTCCGCGATTGCCTTCTTTTCGGCGGCGGACATATCGGAGGCAGACCGCGGTCCGCAGGCTAACGCGACGAGGATTGGAGCGACTATGACACACCAGGAAAACAGCCGGGAAAGCAGACGGCGAGTTCGAAGTGAGGGAACGCCTTGCATAATCGCCAAGTATAGCGGTCGGCAAAGGACCGCGCCCCGTCTGAAGATGATTCTCGCAACGGAGACACCCCCTGTCTCTCACTGGTGACATCCTCTTCCAGAAAATCGACTTAACCCCCGTTTTCAGCGGCGAACTAACTGGCTTAACCGTTGCCTCTATAGATGCTGCTAAAGGGAATCATCTGTCTCCCGTAGTGTATCAGCGTCGTACAGCGGTCATTTCTCTGTCATTGGGAAGGAGTTTTATATGAGGAAGAGTTATCTGTTGCTTGCAGGTGCGGGCGCCGTGCTTCTGGCGGCCTGCAGCGGCGACAAGAAAGTGGCGATGAACGACGATCTCAAGAACGATCTGGCGCTTGCCTCGTCGTCCGATGGGATTACGCTCGCCAATAGCTCGCCCAATGCGGGTCAACAGGTGATCTCGGCAATTGAGCGGACGGCTCCGCCGACGCGCCAGTCAGCCCCGTCAGCTCGCGTCAGAAACCACAAGGCGGCTCCCAAGTCCCCGCCTCAGGTCGTGAAGACCGTAGCGCCGGCCACTGTCGCGCAGACCGAGCCCCAGTCGGTAGCCCCGGCGCCTGTAGCCAACGACCCGACTCCTGTTTCGCCGCGCCCCCAGCCGGTCGCGGTATCCTATCCGAGCGGTCCGTCGTCTGGTGGTGACGAAGGCACCGTGAGCCGCGGTTCGACCGCGGGCGCAGTGATCGGAACGATTCTCGGCGCAGTGATTCGCGGCGGAGTAGTTGGTGGTGACGGCGACAACTGTGATCCGCGCACCGTCGGACGTAGCCGGCCCTCCGTCAACAACCGCTTCCCGTTCCCGGTCCCAAGCGGGAATACAGGTGGAATCATCTTCGGCCCGAGACGGCGCTTCTAGGCAACTGGGATGCGGTCCAATCGGGCCACATCCCTTTTTGCTTTCGAGTTGACAATGATGAAGACCACTTTCTCGAGGATCGCTACACCGACCCTCTTTGCCGTTACGATCGCTCTCAGCGCCTGCAAGCAAGGCGACAAGCCGGCGGACGCGCTGGCGCAGGATACCTCGCTGGCTCACGATCTTAGCCTCGCGAACGCCGACACCATGGCGCAGCCAGAGCTCAAGGACGTCCCGG